>JAYUZN010000703.1:0-7942 GCA_043751755.1 Bacteroidota bacterium
TTGAGGGCTTTGAGGCGTTTTTCTACATTATTTTCCCGCAAAGCCGCAGCATACATAGTCGCACCGCGCACTTCGTCATTGCCTGTGAGGAGATTAGCAACTAACACCCAACCTTCTTTTTTCTTTTCCTGCCCCACTACGTAAGCATAAGGACCACTTAACTCGGTAAATACCACAGGCTCACCCGCCGTAAATTCCTTGTTGCGAACCATCGTAACATTGTCCACAGGATTTTGAAAAATGCCCGTATTTTGGGCAATTACTGCGCCTTCGCCATTTGGCACAAGCAGATATTTGCTCACATAACCCGTTGTTCCATCTCCCAAAATCACCTTTACAAAAGTGGTTTTGTCTTGAATAATGGTTTCCAAGGTCATTTCTACTACATCAACGCCAAAGCGAATCGTGCCTACGGGGGTAGAAGTGCGGTCGGGTGCGACAAAAACCGAGCCTCTTTCATATACCGAGACGGCTTTTGTTTGGGCAAAGGAAAAAAGCGGGCATAATGCCAAAAATAATAAATTCAGTTTTGTTTTCATAAAAAATAAATAAAAATAAATAAATATTGAAAGGTTGAGTGTTGGGCTTTTTTACCTTTATCAACGTTTGCAACAGCTGACAAAGTGCAAAAACCATGACAAAGTTACTATATAAGACGCATATTTCCAAAAAATGTTACGTAAAACTGAAATAGGGAACTATTTTGAAACCGTCCCCCCACCCTTGCAAAAGCCGCAGGCTGACCATAAGGCACAGATAAGAAAATAAAATATTTCATAGAGATACATTGAATTTCTATTACAGCCATTTTTTAAGTAATTTGGCGCACAAATTTATAACTATTTCTATTATGAAAAAAATCTACTTTCTCTCCACGCTATTGCTTGCCACATTCTTGATGTTGGCACAAGGAAATGTAGGCATAGGAACGGTAAATCCTAATGCAAGTGCTTTGTTGGAATTGAATGCCAATGACAAAGGCTTGTTGATGCCACGTATGAGTACGGCGCAACGGCTTGCGATTCCTGCCTCGCCTACGCAAGAAGCTTTGTTGGTCTATGATTTGAACGACAAACTTTTCTATTTTTGGGACGCAACGCAATGGATAGGTTTTCCTTTACCTTCTTACAATCAGAGTCTTAGCTTTTCGGCAGCTACACAATTATTGTCGCTTACAGACGGGGGCGGGACGCTTACTGCCAATTTGCCTATGTTTAATACAAATGCAATGTTTGACATTCCTACCCAAAATTTCTCCCTCACAGATGCAGGCGGAACCCTTACGACCAATTTGCCGATGTTTAACACAAATGCAATGTTTGATATTCCTACTCAAACCCTTTCCCTCACAGATGCAGGCGGAACGCTTACGACTAATTTGCCTATGTTTAACACTGCACTTTCCTTCAATAATGCTGCTCAAAGCCTTTCTATTACAGATGCTGGCGGCACTTTGACCACGCCTTTGCAAACCAATAACCTTGCCTTAAGTTTTGATTCTCTCACCAATCAACTCTCTATTTCAGATGGCGGCGGAACGCTGAATACTACCCTCAATCTCAATATTGATGACAACAAGTGGACACGAACCCCTGCCATAAATGCTATGTATCCCTCCAATCTTGGCGATAGAATCGGCTTAGGCACAAATACGCCTGACCCAAATGCTTTGTTAGAATTAAATTCTACTACGCAAGGTTTTTTGACTTCTCGTATGACGACTGCCCAACGTCTTGCCATAGTTGCGCCGCCTGTAGGGATAGAAGTTTTTGATATTACGGCAGGGGTAAAGCTGTTTTTTAATGGCACTCGTTGGCTCGAAATTGGGGCAGTCCCTATAGGTTCGATTCAGGCATGGCACAAATCTATGCCCGCTACGCCGTTTTTGCCTTGGGGCTGGGTAGAATGTAATGGGCAACTTGTCGCAGACCCCGAATCGCCTTACAATGGCACAAATGCCCCCGATTTGAATGCTTCTGAACGTTTTTTGCGGGGAAATGCAGTGAGCGGAAACCTACAAACTGATGATATTCGTTCGCATAATCATACAGGTACAAGCAATTTGGACGGCGACCACAATCATTCTATAGACGCGCCGAACACGTCTTCTGATGTGGCAGGAAACCACAATCATACAGGAGTGAGCAGTTCAGTTACCAATTTCAATCAAGCGATATGGATTCCGTATGACGACAATTTGATGGATAATTGTGAAAATGATTGGGGTGATGACAATGCAAGCCAGTGTGGAAGTGGGTGGAATGGCAAGAATACAAGTGGCAATTTTGTGGGAAAATTAGATGATAATTGCTTAAATCATACCCATTCCATAGCTGCTGATGGCAATCACAGCCATAATACAGATATTTTGCCGTTTTTGTCGGCAAATGCAGGTACACATCAGCATACTTTTACTACGGATAATACAGGTGGATTGGAAACTCGCCCTGCGAATATGAGCGTAGTGTGGATTATGAGGGTGAAATAGTATTATATTTTTAGTATCGTTTACTTATTAAAAGTGAACGATACTAAATATATACTATAAAATTGATAATTTACATATATCCTAATTATTTTATCTAAGTATGAGTGAGAAATAATCTAAACATATATTTTCGATATATCTTATTGATTATGATAAACTTATATTAACTTTCAACTCTCAACTTATAACTTTCAACTACATATCTTTGTTATTTATTTATCATTCATTATTTTCATTATTTAAAAAATGGAACATTTATTAGCTTATCTTACACAAATACAAAGCCTTATTAGCAAAAATAAGGTATCAATGGCAATTGACAAATTACTCAATATTGACATTGAAGAACATAAAAACGACTTTATTTCAATATCTGCTCGATATGAAGCATTATTGAAAAATAAAAATAAAGGCATTATTACGGATACAGATGCTAATATAGAAGAACGCAAAATTACAGCTACGATATTAACATATCTTTCTCAAATAGAAAAAGAAATAAAAGAAGGAATATTGTTAAATGTTTCTATAGCGACCGATGAAACTCGTTGGAAACAATATATTCAAAGTCAGAAAAGCCAAAAAGAGGCTTATACTGAAATGCCTTTGCCTGATAAGAATATAGCTATGCTTCATGAAAAAACACTTACTGCTTTTTTGCAAACAGAACGTGTGAAAGATGAATTATTAGTAGAAGGGATGCAAATTGATGAGCAAAATATTATGCAATGTTTGCAAGTATTTGATTTAGTACAAGATAATTGGTTATTAAAAGGTACTTTTTTGTCTATGGGGGAACGAAAAGGATTAAAAGCCGTTTGCCCTACAATTTACCCTGCTAAATTTGCTGTCTATGATGATGAAAAAGGGATA
This sequence comes from Bacteroidota bacterium, assembly GCA_043751755.1. Lineage (GTDB taxonomy): Bacteria > Bacteroidota > Bacteroidia > J057 > J057 > JAAFHL01. Next base: position 3,362 of record JAYUZN010000703.1, read on the forward strand.
GATTTACGCATTACGAAAGAAATTAATGGCAATTTATTACTTCAATACGAGGATATGATGCGACATATTCGCCAAAATTTATATTTAGAACGTGATTTAAAAACACGTACCGAAGACTATGAAATTCCTCTGAGGGTTTTACAAGAATTAATTGCTAATGCGTTCATTCACAGAGATTACAAAGCAGAAGTTAATTCTTTTATTCAAATAGAAATTTATCCCAATCGAATTGAAATTAAGAATCCGGGAAAATTTCCTGAAGGTATTTTACCCAATAATATAGAAAATACAATCATTGCTTCTAAATTTCAAAACCCCAGTGTTGCCCATATATTTTATTTGCAAGGTATTGTAGAAAAATTAGGTTCAGGAATTAAACGCGCTCAAGCTATTTTATTAGACAAAACCTACAAACCTGCTGTTTTCTCGCTTTCTCCAACTACTAATGAAGTAAAAGTAACTGTTTATAAACGTAATGGAGCAACAAATGGTATTAAATATATAGAAGAAAAAATAGATTTATCAAACCTTGCTCCTATACAGCTTAATAATTATCTTATAGGACGTAAAAATGAGCTTCATAGTCTGCATCAAAGTCTTCAAAAAGATACTTCTATTACCTTATTAAATGGAATGGGAGGCATTGGAAAAACTACTTTAGCTTTATTTTATTGTAATTCCCCCAAATTTAAAGCCACTTATGATAATATTATTTGGATTCCCGTTTCGAATATTACAAGTGATATACAAACCGCTTTTATACAAACATTTATGCAACTATTAAAACTTTCTGAAAAACCTAATGAAGAACAATTTTTAACAATTATTCAATTTTTACAAAAGATAGCAGGAAAAAATCTAATCGTAATTGACAATGCTAATAACCCTGATAATATTATGCAAAATCTTACTGCATTAAAGCAAACTCATTGGAAAATATTGCTCATAAGTCGTGCAGAAGTAGAAATAATGAATACCTTAACGCTAAATAACTTACCTCATGAAGATGCACTTGCCCTTTTTTCACATTATTATTCTTTTGAAATAGATACTTTAAAAGTTGAACAACTATTACTTAATATAGATTATCATACCCTTTTAATTGAATTTACTGCAAAAATACTTAAACATAATCCCACTATTAATATAGAAAAACTACTTGAAATAACAGAAAAACATGACTTTACAAATGAATTATTTAATACGATTTCTTTTTATACAGATAGTCAAAGTTTAACCCACCAGACTCCTAAAAAAATAAAACCTGCTACCTATTTATTAGAACTTTTTCCTTTAATTTCTTTAAGTGAAGACGAAAAACAAGTTTTATTATATTTTTCAGTTTTACCTTCTGAATGGATAGAAATTAATGCCCTTATTTCTTTATTTACAATACATAAAAAAGAAATTATAACGCCTAAATTTATACAAATTTTAAATAATTTACAAGAAAAAGGTTGGATACAAAAGAATAATGTAAATGCGTTTCGATGTCATATACTTATACAACAAATAGTTAGGCAACAACTTTAGCTAACGCTTGTTATAATGCCGTCAGCCTAAACCCAATCCTCATGCTGAAAGCATCTTTTTCACAAGGATTTTATAGCATTGTGAAAAAGATTTCTACGGAATGACAGATGTTTTTTGCATTTTGCCACGAATAACCCAAATTAATAGCCCTAATTCGGGTTAATTCGTGCAATTCGTGGCTATAAAAACAACTTTTGCGTAAGTCCTTCAAAATCGTCCGCCTACCCTTGCAAAAGCCGCAGGCTGACCATAAGGCACAGCAATAATATGCGTTTTTTCGCCTTCGTATAGTTGCTTTGTTATAATATGCTGCCATTTTCCTTTGGGCAAATAGGCACGCACTTCAAAGGTTTTTTTCTGCAAAACAGGCACAACGATTATATCTTCCCCCAACATAAATTGCGTGTTGAGGTCAAAAGTGAGGCTATCCGTAGGAAATTCCATCATCAAAGGGCGGCACACAGGCAAACCCGTTTTGAGGGCTTCGTCTGCGTAGTGTTTTATATATTTTTGGAGAGAAAGATGCAGGTTTCCCATTTTTACCATAAAGGAAATGGCTGCTGTATCTGTATAAAATTGGAAATCTTTGCTGGGATTTAGCCCTTCATGTGTGCGGAAAAAGGGCGTGAAAACTGCCATTTCTGCCCATCTATAGAACAAATCTCGGTCTCTTATTTGTTTGAAAAAAGGGTATTTGACCGAAGTATAACCGCCAATATCGCTGTGCAAAAAAGGAATCCCTGACATCGCCGCGCTGTTCAAAGCCGTAATAGCCGAAGGAAATCCGTCATGTTTGCCCCAGCCCGTCATTTGGTCGCCACTCCAAAACATAGGCGCAACGAGAGACGAGCCACCCCCTCCTGAACGCATAAAAAAGAGGAGTTCCTTTGCTTTGCCCGCGTCATTTATGGCGATTCGGTTGCACAAAGCCCAATCTAAGGGATATAAATTGTGGTATTCTTCGCCCGAAACGCGTGCGTAAGTCTTGGCATCTGTGGGCAGCCATTCTCCAAAATCTGCCATCCAACCGCTAAATCCCCTGCCTATCAGCTCCGTTTGAATAAGTCCCACGTACCAATCAAAGGCATTTGGGTTAGAAAAATCTATCATATAGGCATCAAACCCGCCTGCTTTTATCAAATAATCTTGTTTTTGGGCATTTTTTATGAGAAAATTTTTGGCTTTTGCTTCTTTGGCATATTCGCAATCTGTAGCCAAAAAAGGGTTTATATAGCCCAACACTTTAATGCCTTTTTGGTTCATTTCTCGGATAAAACCTTCTATATCAGGATATTGAGTGGTATCAGGTTTCCACGTCCAATTGAGGCGAGAGCCATATTTTACCTTTTTTTTGCCTACCCAATCTTGAATCCATATCGCAGAAATGGGCATACCTGCCTTTTGGCAATCTGCCACGATTTTTGTAACCTTTTGTCTGCCCCCTTGCAAGCCCAAAACCGTTCCATACGCCCAATTCGGTAGCGGCTGATTGGAAAGGCTATCTTTTTTATCCGTCTGTTGGAAACGGAACTTATTTTCTTGATGAAAATCCTGCAAAGCCGTTTTGTAATCCTTAGCCTGTCGAGTCGTCCAAGTGATATAAGGGGCATGATTCATGATTTCGACCACCGTAGCTTTTGGCGTTTCCTTGATACGAATCTCACAATTATTGCAATCTTCTACATAAAAATACTGGTAAGTCGAAGCCAAAAAGAAGGGTACAGGAAAATAGGTGGAATAATATTCGCCCGAAATGCCCATTTTTTTTGTAAGGGAAGAAATAGGTTTGTCGCCCCTGCCTATGCCATTTTCCTCCGACCACATCCGAAAATATCTGCCTTTATTTAGCTCAAAATGCGAAAACTGCTCACCTCCACCATAAAATCGTGTATTTGGCGGAAAATAAAGTTGCAATAAAGTACGATTTATTTTGCGATTAATTGCCCGTACAGATTGTTGCTCATTCAAGCCATTAGGAGAACGTTGATAAATATAGGCTGCAAGCGTGGAATCTCCTTTGTTATCTTTGTACAAATACACACTTTTTTTCAATTCTCCTTGCACAAGCGGCACATCATCATATTTTTTCACAAATTGAAAGTCTTGCAAATAGCGTTCTTTGAAGGAAAACGAGCCATATTTTTCGCTCACTTCTTGTTCAGAAGTGTAGAATTTGAAGGCAATGAGGGAGTTGAGGGGCTGCGCAAATAGGCTGGAACAGAAAAGGGAGAAAAGAAGGAGAAGAGATGTTTGCATGTTGTTTTTTAGGTATTTTGCCAAATTTCAAGTAGCCCCAAGTCTTGGGAATCGTGAAATGCTTGGATATTTTCTTCGTTTTGGGCGAGTATTTCTGCAATATAGTTTGTTTTTTGGTTTCCTATACGCAACAAAATTATTTTGGGAGGAAATCCCTTTTGCGCCAATAAAAGCATGAAATCTTCATCATTTGTAACAACCGTAAAGTCCTTTTTTTTTGCCCAATCCCAAATTTCGGAATCTGTGGCAGGTTCTTTTAGTCCCGTTCTCCCTACATGCAAACTATTAGGATATATAAATTCTAAAGCCTTGACAAGACGGTAAGACAAATTTGCATCAAAAAGTAGTTTCATAAATTAGGCACTAATAATTTTTGTAATACGCTCTCTATAAGCAGCATACGCAAGTGCCGCCAAGATGTGAGGCATAGTTAATTCAGGAAAATCTTCCTCAATTTCTGTAAAAGACATGCCCGAAGCCAAGTATTCCAAGATGTCTTGTACGGTAATTCGTGTCCCCTTTATGACAGGTTTTCCAAAGCGAATGTTCGGATTTATTTCTATATATGGCGAAATAGATAACATGTTGATTATAATTATTTTTACAAAAATAAAAAGAAATGTTCAATAAATTAGGTTGCTGTAAAATTTCCTGCTGTAAAGAAATCGGAGTTACTGCTTTGCCTTATGGCAAAGGATTGAAAAATAAATAACTTGACTATTTAGTTATAGCAGCCATTTTGAGTATTTCTTAGTGCCGTAGGCACGAAATATTTATAGAAAATAGAATCCA
>JAYUZN010000704.1:0-3591 GCA_043751755.1 Bacteroidota bacterium
ACTAAGGCACGAAGGAAACTAAGAAAGAAAAAGTGTGGCTTAGTTGTCTTCTTTTACCAGATTTCTTCGTGTTTCTTCGTGCCTTAGTGGTGAGAAAAATAGCAAGTTATTTAAGTTTCTTTCCTTATGGTAATCATCCAACAGATTAGGAAAATAAGTTTGCCGTTAGAATCAACAGCAAAAAACATAAAATGTTGTGTTTCATTATTATTTTGAGTTTTAAGTTTCCATTTTTTATTCTCGAAGAACCCGCAGATTCACGCAGATTTTCTTTCATCTGCGCGAAAATCTGCGTGAAATCTTCCCCTATTTTTTATCCTTCCCCTTTGCCTTTTTGATAGAATCAATTTTGGCTTGCTCATCTGACCCATGCTTTATAGGCGTTGGCGGATTGACTTTTACCGTTCCTTTGTCCTTGCTCGGAGCTTCTCCAGCACTTTTCACTTCACCCGACTTTTGCGGTTCTCCCTTTGTGCCTTTGCCGTCAGGAGGCGTGGAAATAGTCGGTTTTTTCTCCGTTTTTCCGCCATTTTGCTGCATTTCGCGGGTTTTGACTGCTGCCACAGAATCCTTTTTCATAGAACCCGAATCTTGAGCGGCTACAGTTGTCGGTTTTTGCGTAGTATCTGCAACGGATTCGGCAGGAGCCTGTGCATCTTCTTGCGCTTTTTCGTCTTTTTGGCAAGAAATGAGGCTCAAACTGCCCATAATGCTAATTAAGAATAACAATTTTTTCATTGGCGATAATGTGTGTGTCCGCAGAAATGAGGAGATAATATGTACCAGCACTTAATTGTGCTTTGTTAAAACTGAAAGTATTTTTGCCTAAATATGCTCTGCCTTCGTATAAATGTTGTACCATTTTGCCTGTATTGTCCATCAATTCAATGGTTATATGGTCTTTTTTTTCTGCCAAGTCAAAAGACAGGCTGTAATTTTCTACCAACACAGGATTTGGGCTTACCTGCATAGATTGGGCAAGCAGGGGACTTTCTACGCCCACATTTATTCCATGCACCTCTGCTACCCAAGCGTTCCAGTTGTTGGCAGTTGTGCCAAACATGCCATTGAGCCAGATAGAAGGGGAACTGCTATTGTGGCGGCGACTTGTGCCAGTATAATCGCCCCATCTTTCGGGCGAACCTGTATAGCTCACATAGCCATCTCCTTGTCTTACTAAGGTCGAACCTGACCAATTCATGGCATCATCGCAATTCGCTACGCGGATTTCGGGATAAATAGAGGAGCCTGAACGCAAAAAGCCTACCATCACCGATTTGTCGCTTGGGGTTGTGGCAAAGGAAACGACCGAAGGATAGGCATAATCATAGCCCGACAAGCCCAAAACCGAAGACACATTTGTGAGGGTTCCGCCCACAGTCATTCGGTTGTAATTGATGCCTGTATAGCCGCTTTGAAAGTCGGAATGAAAGGCAAAATGCGCCGTTCCGTTTAAAAAAAAGCCGCTTAACATTCTGCAATCGCCATTATCAAGTTGAACGCCTGTGCCGCCTTGATTCGCATTTCCCGCAGGTGAATAGGCAGTTGTAGCAACAGAATACCAATTCAATTGTTCGGCACTTGCGCTCAAATCGTCTGTTAAATCGTAGAAATATACTTTGTTGTCGCCGCCACTTTTGCTGCTGACCATATAAATACCAGGTCCATAACCCCCTTGTTGTCCCCAGCTCAAAGGGCAAATGGTGAAGCCCGTCAAGTTGTACCAATATTGCCAAGTCAAGCTACCTGCGCCACTATATCCGCCTGTTTTTTCTATCTGATACACGACAGATTGATTGTAATTGCCATTGTCAAAGTACAAATTTCCACCTACATATAGTTCATTGTTAGAAATGCCTAATTTGGGATAGTCAAAGCCACTGCCATCATTCAATGGATTTCCCGTAATTTTGTAGTACCACCAGCCATTTGCGGGATTATTGGTTTTGGAAAAACAGATAAGCAACTTTGAATCCGAAGAGTGAATAGGGCATACTTGACAGAAGAAAATGAATCTATCGTCTTTGGAGTCATATAACACAACAGGGTCGCATACGCCTGTGATGTTTGGGTCGCCGATGAAAGTGAGGATGTCGTTATAATAGAGGTTATTTCCATTTTCATCATCAAATTCAATGGTCGCATTCGCCACGCTTACAATGTAGCCTCCGTTTGAGATAGCGATAGAATTGTCCATAGGTGAACTGCCATCATTGGTATTTCCCAAGAAATTGGTGCCAATTATGGGCGAAACGGTCGTAGTTTGCGGTTCAGTCGCAGGTTGCGTTTCTCGTTCAACTTGCAGTTTGAGCAAGGCTTTTTGTTCCTTAATGCGCTCAACTTCTTCGTTTTCGGCTTCGTGTTCTATCGCTCGATGTGAGAGAATAGGTTTCCATTTCAAATCGGCACTTGGCGTGTGAATTTCTCCCACAAATTGGGCTTGAAATTCGGCAGATTTGGTGGCAGAACCCGCTTTCTGAAGCTGTGGGTTCATGGGGGCTTTGGCATGTTGTGCAAAAGCAGGGAGCAAGGAGAGCAAACAAGCAATTGTTGCAAAAAATTGGAGTTGTTTCATATAATATGAATAAGTAGTTGAAAGTTGGGAGTTAATGTAAGTTTATCATAACCAATAAGATATATCAATATATGGTTAGATTATTTCTCACTTGTACTTAATTGACAATTGTGTTATAGGCAGGTCGTATATCTAAACACAAAGTTACAAACTTTTTTTGAAAAACAAATAATATTTTTTCTATAGAGAGGTATAAGCTAAAAATCCCCTCACAACCGCAGCCATGAGAGGATTTTTTTATATAAAAGCAAAGACTAAGCTTATTTTACTTCTTCAAACTCCACATCTGTAACATCTTTTTCAGGCTTTGCGCCTTCATTCGGGTTTGCCCCTTGATTTGCCCCTGCGCCACCCATATCCGCTGGATTTGGATTTTGTGCGTACATTTCCGTAGAAGCATTTTGCCATGCTTGGTTCAACGCTGCCATCGCTGTATCTAAACCTGCCATATCACGTCTTTCATAGACAGCTTTCAACTCTGTAGCTGCCGTCTGAATTGCGGTCAAATTATCGGCAGAAATCTTATCTTTGAACTCTGTAAGCTGCTTTTCGGTTTGGAAAATGAGGCTGTCCGCTTGATTGAGTTTGTCCGCTTCCTCACGTCTTTGTTTGTCCGCTTCCTCATTCATTTTCGCTTCTTGCTTCATTTTTTCCACTTCTTCCTTGCTCAACCCCGTAGAAGCCGTAATGCGAATGCGTTGCTCCTTGCCTGTGCCTTTGTCTTTGGCAGAAACATTGAGAATCCCGTTTGCATCTATGTCAAACGTTACTTCTACTTGCGGAATGCCACGCGGCGCAGGGGGAAGCCCGTCAAGGTGAAAACGTCCCAAAGTACGATTATCTCCAGACATAGCCCGTTCGCCTTGCAAAATATGGATTTCCACAGAAGGTTGATTATCAGCCGCTGTCGTGAAAGTTTCTGATTTTTTGTGCGGAATCGTAGTATTTGCGTCCACCATACGGGTAAACATGCCGCCCAAGGTTTCGATTCCCAATGAAAGCGGAATCACGTCCAA
>JAYUZN010000705.1:0-2027 GCA_043751755.1 Bacteroidota bacterium
TTTTCTTTCTCAAAATCATACACCCATTCATCTCTTGCTGTAACAACCCCCAACGAAAACAGCTTAAAAATGGCTTGGTCAAGCAATTCGCCTTCTTTATTTAATTTTACTGTTTTGTTGGCAATCGGCAAAAAATCTCCAAAATCAGTATCGGCAATATTGAGCCAATCGCCTGTGGGAGAAGGATTTATCTTTTGGAAAGGAATTTCTGAAAAAAGGTTTTTGCTCCTCAAATAATCCAATTTTTCGCTTGCAGAAATATTAGGCGTTTTGTAATATTCTATCCTACAATTATTTTTTTCCTTACTTTGTTTTTTTATAAGAAAAAAGATAGCTACCCCTGTCATAATGCCAAATACATTTTCTTTTGAATCTTCGGAACTGTCTCGAATATCTCCCCCCAAATCCACAATATACAGATAATCAAACTCTTGTGAAACACATTTGCGAAAACCATCATCTTGTCTTTTGTCCACAAAAGAACGATTCGTAATAAAACAAATCATGCCATTTTCCTTCACTCTATCACTTGCATAGCGAATAAAACGCTTGTACATGTCATATTGCTTGGTTTTTTGGGCAGTACTTTCCAAAATATACGTCTCTTTTATTCTGCCATCTATGCCCCCTACTTTTTTCTTTTTGTCCGTAAAATATTCTCTATTTTTATTGTTGTCATTCTCATTTTGTTGGTTTGCATTGTACGGCGGATTGCCAATAACGACCGAAATTTTGCGAGTATTTTGGTTTTTTATCCGCAAAGCATTTTCTTCTCCTAAGCCAAATTCAAAACCCGTTTGTCCTTTGCCCACATAGCCCATATCCAATGTATCCACAAAACAAATATTTTTAAACTCCTCATAATGATTCATTTTGTTGCGATACGTATATTCAATATTCAGATTCGCAATATAATAGGGCAAAATCGCCACCTCATTTGCATGAATTTCGTGCTTGTATTTGTATGCCAAATATTGCGCAGGGATATGTTCTATCAACTCGCAAATATACGTGCCTGTACCTGTGGCAGGGTCAAGAATTTCTACATTTTTGTCCGAAAAAGTCTTGCCAAAATGCTTTTCAAGCAAATATTCGGTACTTTCTATCTGAAATTTCACGATTTCGGAAGGGGTATAAACGATTCCTAAACGGTCTGCCCCTTTCGGATTGTAGGCTTTATAGAAGTTTTCGTAAATGGATTTGAGAAAGGTTTGCTTTTCTGTATGACTAATAATTGCCGTAGCCTGCGCCTTTATCATCTCATAATAATTGCGGACACTGTGCAGCAATTCCCGTTTGGTATTGCCCACAAAAAAGGTTTTTTCTACTTCATACAATTCTTTGGCTATGTTATTTTCTTGATGAAATTGCGCATCACTAAAAATAGAAATAAAAATTTCTTCTGTCAAGATATGTTGTATCAACATTTCGTTTATTTCTATCAGCGAAATGTCGGGATTTATGGAGTTTTTGCAAAGTTCCCAAAAGAAGTTTCGTTTATCTATGAAGCCCCCTTTTCCCCCCCAATTGGGGGGGTAAGGGGGGGAAATCATTTCTCGCAACGCCCCTACAATTTTGGGAATATCATTTTTAAAATTCTCAACTGCTTTGTTAAAATTCTTGACTTCGGGGTGTTCATACGCCGTAAAAGCCGTAAGAATTTTGTCCAATTCCTGCGCATTTCGCAAGTCCGCAGTCATTACTCTTTCGCCTTCTTGATACAAAATAGCGGTTTTGCTATCCTCAAACAAGATATTTGTTTTGGGGTATCCTGCATTAAATTTGGCTATTATTTCTTTTTCTAAATTCCCCCCTACCCCCCCATTTTTGGGGGGCAGGGGGGACTTAGATTCCCAATAGCCATAATCTATGCGCAAGGCATTTTTTATCGTTCCATCAGGAATAATAGGTGTCCCTAATTTACTGGTAAAACCCAATTTAGGAATGAGTTTGAGTTTTTTTTTCTCACAATAGGCATTTATTAGCCCTTCAAACGCTGAACTCACCACGCCTTCATTGTCTTTGCC
>JAYUZN010000706.1:0-4489 GCA_043751755.1 Bacteroidota bacterium
TGTGGGCTATATGGCATTAGGGGTGAGTAAGGACACTTCTGCCTTTGTGTGCGATAACCTGAGCCATTGTTGGCGCGAATATTTACAATATGAGTATCCTAATGCCGATACGGTATTAGTTTTATGTGATGGCGGCGGCTCGAATGCAGCGGCTCATTATTTTCACACAGTAATTCGAGAAATACGGAACATAATTACGGGACATATACAAATTAAAAACGCCGTAACTAATTGATAATCAATAAGTTACGGCTGTCAAAGCGTACCCGGGACTGGAATCGAACCAGCACGAGTTTAACCTCAATGGTGTTTGAGACCATCGCGTCTACCAATTCCGCCACCCGGGCAAGTGTCCTTATTGCTAAGTGAGTGCAAAGGTAAGACCTTTTTTGGAACTGTACAAATATTTTGATACTTTTTTTGCCCAAAATGCAAAATAAATCGCTAAACTGTGCATATTTGCCTGAAAATGAGAGGATAATGGCTGAATTATTTTTTTGTTTTAAGGCTATAAAAGCTATTCTACACACAAAAGGTTCGATATATCTTCACGATTTATCGAACCCAACCTTTTTTTATTATAACACCCCTATTTCAAATACAACGTAAATGAAGGGAAAGTTGTTTTGCTTTTGAGAAAGAATATTTTTACTTTTGAGAAAAATAGTTTTTGGCTATGTAACTTAGGCTAAATAAAGCATAAATATCTGATAATCAATGATTTTTATTGTTTTTGAGGGCTGTTTCAAACAAGCTAATCAAGATAAATTTTTGCAGTTGTGGAAAACATAGTATATTCGTACTTAGTTTCAACAAGGGGATAGCAAAATGTATCTTTTATTTAGAATAAAACAGCTATTCCCACACAACTAACATACAAACGATTGTGGAGAAAATCAGATTAGATATTGTAGCCTTGTCTTCGAGCGAATCTCATGTAGGACATTTTGTGTTGATTTTGGAAGAAGCTGCGGGAAATCGTAGGCTGCCGATTGTTATTGGCGGTCCCGAAGCGCAAGCAATTGCGTTGGAAATAGAGCGAATCAAGCCGAATCGCCCCATGACCCATGATTTATTTTTTAATACTTGTCATCATTTTGATATAGATTTGCAGGAAGTACTTATAATGGACTTGCAAGAAGGCATATTTCATGCCTCTTTGGTGTTTGAGCATCAGGGCGAAACGCATGAGCTTGATGCCCGCCCAAGTGATGGAATTGCGCTTGCAGTACGTTTTAGAGTGCCTATTTTTACCAATGAAAAAATACTGAGAGAGGCAGGAATCGAAAAAAGCCCAGAAGATATTTTTGCTTCTACGCACCCCGACGAGGAAACTGCGGCGGATAAGCAAACGGAAACGCAGGATAGACGCAAATCCGAAAAATCGCCTAATCCCAGAAATAGCAACGAAACGCTACAGGAATTGAACCAGAAATTGGAGGCAGCTCTGCTGAATGAGGACTATGAATTAGCCGCCAAAATTCGAGATTCTATCAATAGAATGAGCAGCTGAGGAATAAGTTAAGGAGTAAGTCCTAATTAACAAACAATCGTCCGTGTGCCGCCGTTGTCAGTGTCCCCACTGACAACGGAACGGCGACCATTTAGAAAATGGTCACTACGGTGACGCACCTTTCTATGGTGCGTCCCCCTCAAAGTATTTACGATAAATCTGGACAAATCTCGCAAAAATTTTGTACCTTCGCAGCCTTAGGAATGAATAGTAAATAAGTTCCCAATTTTATCGTAATTTTTGTAAAAGGCATTTGCCCCCCCGCCCCCCTAAAGGGGGGAGAAAGGCTTTACCCCCCTTTAGGGGGGCAGGGGGGCAAATGACAAACTGTTAAGTTATTTAATTTTCGTTCCTTATTTAGTCCTAAACACTCACAATTAATAAAAAAAATATGCCTATACGCATGGTCGAAGACGACAACAACGACACCTACAGCCCCAATACAGGCGGCGGCGGTGGTGGAAATAGCGGCGGCGGTGGAAGCGGCTGCCTGCTCATGTTAGCTCCTTTGGTGTTCAAAATGTTTCGCTCATACCCAAAAGCTACCATTGCTGTAGTCATTATAGGAGTGGCTTTTTATTTCCTTGGCGGATTGGGCGGAGGCACAGGCAGCGAAGACAATTCTGCCCTCAAACGTGGCTGCGACATGAAGCGAGAAGTCTTTGACTCTGCAAACGTATTTGCCGCACTTTCTCCCGAAAAAAATGCCATGCCCGCACGGGTAAGCCTCTTACAATATGCCCCAAAACGCCTCAATCAAGGCGAGCAAGGCTCTTGTGTGGCGTGGTCAAGCGTGTATAGCGCACGCACAATCGTCCAAGCAGTTGCCACAGGACAAGACCCCAATCAGATAGCATTTAGCCCTTCATTTATCTACAATCAAGTGCATCTCGCTGATTGTCAAGGGGCTTATATAAATCGTGCGATGGATGTTATGCAAAAACAAGGGGCTGTGGGCGTTAAGCAATTCCCCTACAATGCCAGCGATTGCGACAGACAGCCTTCACAAACCCTCAAACAAGATGCAAGTCAGTTTAGAATACGCGGCTACAGTCGCCTCACACAAAGCGATAGCGATTATGGCATAGACATCAACGCCATTCGGCAGCACCTTGCCAAAAACGCCCCTGTCGTGATTGGGATGATGGTAGGCGGCAGTTTTATGCAAAATATGTTTGGCAGAGATATGTGGCATCCTACTGTGCGCGACCGAAATCAAAGCGGTTTTGGCGGACATGCCATGTGCGTCATAGGCTATGATGATGCCAAAGAAGGCGGAGCTTTCCAACTCATGAACAGTTGGGGAGACGATTGGGGGTCAAATGGCGTGGCATGGGTGCGTTATGACGACTTCAAAGGCTTTGTCAAAGAGGCGTATGGCATGGACCCACTTCCTAAGGCAAATTCCGCAGATGCGACTAAATTTGCTGTTTCTGTAGGCTTGGTTACCAACAGTGGCAGCCAATATATTCCGATGAAATCGATGGGAAAAAATGTGTTTTCTTCGGCAAGTATTCGCAAAGGCACGAAATTCAAGATGGAGGTAAGCAATTCTATCGAATGTTATACCTATATTTTTGGGCAAGAAGCTGATGGTTCGAGCTATGTTTTGTTTCCTTACACGCCCAAACATTCGGCTTTTTGTGGCATCACAGGCACGCGCCTTTTTCCCAAAGACCACTCTATGCAAGCCGACCAAACGGGCAGCAAGGATTATATGGCAGTAGTTGTTACCAAAAAAGAGCTTGATTTTAAAGCATTTAATGAGTCCATCAACAAAAGCAAGCAAGGTTCTTACGCCGCCAAAGTAAACGAGGCATTGGGGCAGGAGCAAGTTCAAAATGTGAGTTTTCAAGCCGCCGATTTGGTCAAATTCCAATGTGAGGTCAAAGACAAAAACGCAGTGGCGATAATTATGGAAATCAACAAACAGTGAGCAGTCTTCAGTTAGCAGTCATCAGTTAGCAGTTGTACTTTGAATGGGATAAATTTTCCACAAAGAATCACCAAAATACAACAGACTTACTAAATCTCGGAGGTTTAGTAAGTCTGAGTAGGAAAATTTACCCCATTTGCCCTTGAGTATTTCGCAGATTTTTCAAGAAAAGGGTGTATCTTTGTGGGATAAATGTTAATATTGTTGTTTATGCCAAAGAAAATAAAGTCTTATAATGAAATCGAACTCATAGAGATGTTTGGTTTGAAACGTAGAGTAGGGAATGATGTGCATCCTTTGATGGAGGAATGGACGGGTTGCACAACAGAACTAAGTATGCCTGAGCAATATATGTTCGACAGAATTAGTGATAAGTTGGCGCAAAAAATTGCAGGTTGGAACGAGGAGATGCTGAAAATGAATTTTATCGCTTTTGTATTGGATTTGGGGAATTTGGGAGAAACCGACCGTTATAAAAGTTTTTATGAAAATACAATTGAAGGCACTGTACAAGGGCATTTTCTGAAAGTAAAAGCAGATATGATGATTGCAGAAGGGATTTTAGAAAAAGCAAAAACGCCGTATTTTTACTTTCAGGAATATAAGAAAGTAAAAGACCCAAAGGGAGATGTTACAGGGCAATTATTAGAGGCTTTTTTGATTGCGCAGGAGAAAAATAAAAATGACAAGCCCTTGTATGGCTGTACGGTTTTGGGAAGGGAATGGGAGTTTTATATAATAGAAGGTGCAAATTACTATATATCAAGGTCTTACGTATGTACTACCGAAAGTGATTTACTTCAAATTATCGCAATTCTGCGCAAGTTTAAGGAGATTTTGGAGACGAAATTGTTGGATTGAGGATTTCACGCAGATTTTCGCAGGTATTTATTTTTATCTGCGTTATCTGCTAACATCTGCGTTCATCTGCGTGAAATTAACCCCTCAAAACAAGCGATACGAAATCCCCGTCTGCACTTGAAAATTATGATGTTTGACACTATTTAGGTAAAAACTATCCTTTGACATATCCATAAAAC
>JAYUZN010000707.1:0-4846 GCA_043751755.1 Bacteroidota bacterium
GAGATTATGCAGCAGTTTCCCGATTGGACTTCCGAAACGCATCGCCTTTCAGAAGACATAAAATATGTCGAAGATGATTATATTTCCATTTATCATAAAATACAAAGAGAAGAATTAGTACAACATAAAAATAATTTTAAAAAGTATTTGAATGAGGATATGATTACGCAAATGACGAATTTTTCTACATTGTTAGAAACACAAGAGGAGAATATTCGGGAAAGCATCGAAGCCTTAAACGATTCTTTGCGTAAGATAAAATTCAGGAACAATCCGCACACTTTTATCCGCTTATACGCAACTACGCATCGTTACAAAAACTTGGACGATTTTAAATTTATGCTCAAAGATTGGAAGCCCAATCAAGCCGAGTATGAACGGGGGCAAGATGACAGCATTTTAGAAAATAGTTTCCTCAAAATCAAGGAGTTAATAGATAGACTTACGCAAAATGAGGCTTGGCGCAAGGAGGTTACAGATGTACGAAATTGGCTCAAATTTACGGCAAAAGAGCATTTTGATGAAGACGAAAAAAGGGTGTTGCGGGTCTATGAAAATACAGGAAAACTCTCATCAGGCGAGCAGGCGCAAATCACTTACACGATTATGGGTGCGGCAATTGCCTATCAATATGGCATTTTGAAGGACGGTTTAAACACAAATTCTTTTCGTTTTATTTGTGTAGATGAGGCATTTGCCAAGCAAGACGAGGACAAAGCCATTTATTTGATGGATTTGATTCAAAAACTCAACCTTCAAATGCTGCTTGTTACGCCTGATGACAAAATTCAGATTGCAGAGCCGTATATTTCGGCAGTTCATGTAGTTCATCGCGTAAATAATCGCAATTCTCGTATTTTTGACACGACAATTCAGGAAGCAAAGGCGGCTTTTGAGGGAAATAAAAATGAATAGGACTTACACAAAAGTTGCTTTTATAGCCACGAATTGCACGAATTAACACGAATTAACAGCACTAATTCGTGCAAATTCGTGTAATTCGTGGCAAAAAATAAAAATCTGTTGGCTGTTAATTCGTGGCAAAAAATATGATAAGCATTTCAGACATCAAAAAAAAAGCAGAAAACCTATATCCCGACTACCTTGCGTCAAAGGTCGTTGAGCAGGTTTTTTTTCCAAAAGTGATGCCTTCAGACAAGTCTGTTTCCAACAACTTTGTAGAAATGAAAAAGGAATTATCCGAGCTTATCGAATATTCCAAAGATAGAAAAGGGTTTGGCTACAGCATTTCCTACAAACAAGTGATGACCCGAAAACATGGCTTGCAAGATTTGCCAGAAAGCATTGGTTTTGAGACGGATAGCGATTTTTTGAAGTTTTTGAGAAAGGAAACAGAAGTCAAGACTTTTTTGTTAAATAGCAAAATTATTTTATCCGTTTTTCCCATTTTGCAAACATGGATAGCAAAATATCCATTGAAAATTATTCAGTTTTCGGAAAATTGGAAACCTTTATTAGCGGTTTGTCAGTATTTTAGCCAACATCATCAGCCCAATTTGTACCTGCGCGAACTGCCTGTTCCCGTTCATAGCAAGTTTATCGAACAGCACAAAGGCATTTTGAATGAATTATTGACCGTCATCTTGCCCGAATCGAGCATTAACGGAGAATATCTGGGAGCAAAAGATTTTGAAAAACGTTTTGGCTTAAAATATATGCAAAGCCTGATTCGTATCAGAATCTTAGATAATACGCTTTCAGTCAAGTATTTATCAGGGCTTACAGATATTCAAATTACGGAAAATGAGTTTATAAATTGGCAGATTCCTTGTAAAAATGTGTTGATTGTAGAAAATAAAACGAATTATGCCAATATTATGAACTTCCTTACGCTGCCGCAATTAACACAGAGCATTGGCATTTTTGGGAGCGGTTTCAAAATTGCAAACCTCCAAAAAGCTACTTGGCTTTCCACAAAAAACATATATTATTGGGGCGATATTGATGTGCAGGGCTTGCAAATCCTCTCACAAATGCGCGGCTATTTCCCTCAAACACAAGCTATTATGATGGATTTCGCCACTTTGGAAGCCTTCAAAATGGAATGTGGAGAAGGTACTCCCACGAATGTGAGTCATTTAAGCCATCTAACTGCGGAAGAACAGGCTTTATTTATGCACCTCAAAACACATAATCTACGGCTTGAACAGGAAAAAATCAGGCAGGAGTATGTGTTGGAGCAGCTGGAAAAATGGGAGTAATACCGACAAAAAACTTCTTTATATATATTCCTTCAAAATGTCATACAAAAACCTGATAATCTGTATTTTATGCTGTTTATATTTCTTTTTTCCAACGCATAACTCCTCCACAGATGCTTGGTATTATGCCGCTTCTGTCAAGTATGGCGAAGATTTATTTTTGCCGCATCACTTGTTTCATTCTGCCTTTTTGCGCTTGTGTTATGAATGCGTAAATTTTTTTGTTACCGTAGAGGCAATGCCTTTTTGTAAAGCCATGAACGCCCTTTTTGCGACTATTTTAATGGCTATTTTTGCTCGATTTTTGGCTCTTTTTGGAAAAAAAGACATAGAAACTGCTGCATGGACGTTTCTCGTAGGCGTTTCTTTTGGGATTTGGCGATATGCTACCGAAAATGAGACCTATATTTTACCCCTCATTTTTTCGCTACTTGCCTCCTTTTATTATCAAAAACACGCTGGCAGCGTTAAACCCTTGCTACTTGCGGGCAGTTTTGCAGCGATAGCTTGCCTTTTTCATCAATTACAAATTGTGTGGGCGGCAGGGATTTTCATTTCTTTACTACGCTTTTCGGGTTTTAACAAAAACCTTTTTGCCTATCTTTTGCCGTTTTTGATTGTGCCTATTAGCTATTTATTCGTCTATTTTTCTGAAATAAACCCTCATTTTTCCTTCACAATCTTCATAGAATTTGTGTTGCATGATTTTCAAAATGGCAGTGCTTCGCTAAGTATAGGAATTTGGAATGTTATTCTGACTATTCTCAATTTTTTTCGTTCCTTTTTGCAAATACATGGCTCTATTTTGCAGCAAATAAAGGGGAATTATCTGTATGTTTTCCCGATATTGATTTTTGGCACGCAGATTTTCGCAGATAAAAGCAGATTTCGCAGATGTATAACTTTCAATTCTCAACTTTCAACTTTCAACTTCTTTGGATATTTTCAGTCATTTTATTACAGGGCGCATTGTAGCAACAACACAACGCCTCACGCCAAAACAGAACCTTGTTGTGGCGTTTTTTGGCTTTTTGCCCGACCTTACGCAAATGGTATTATACCCTTTGTTGGTGTGGATTCTGCCGCGCCCGTATTATTTTCCTGCGAATGAGGACTGGATAGGGGTGGCTGTGCGGCATCCTTGGTTTACGTTTGTGTACGAATTTCCGCATAGTATTACGTTTATGTTATTGGTAATTGTGCCGATGATCTTGTATTTTCGGTTGCCGAAGTTGTGCGTGGCTGCGTATTTTTCGCATATTTTGTTGGATATTCCTACACATACGGGCGAATGGGCTACCAAAATCCTCTGCCCTTCGCAATATTATTATGTAGAAGGTTGGACAGATGCTTGGGCGTGGAATCCTTCGTCTTTTGTGCTGTGCTGGATAGGTTTAGGGCTGTTTTTGCTGTTTATTTTGTATATGAAGGGAGATTTTTTGGCAAAATGAGTTTTTTTGTGTTGTTTTGGTCTCGCAGATGTGCGCAGATGAAAGCGGATAACGCAGATGAGAAACACAATATCTGCGAAATCTCTTACAGTGAGCGATAGCCGAACTGTGCTTTCATCTGCGGGAATCTGCGGGAAATACAGAATACCATGCAAAAATATCTTTTCCTCCTTTGTTTTATTTTGTTGATAGCTTGTAAGGATAGTGGCAAATTGGTCGTTATTCCGGATAACAATGCGCCGCCTTATAGTGCTACGCCTTCGATATTGGTCGAAAGTTATGTGAATCGCACGTTTATTGACCTTGTGGGACGGGAGCCGACTGATGCGGAAATGACGGCGGAGGTGGGACTGCTGAAAAGTGCGAATTTATCTGCGGAATCGCGGCAGAATCTGATTGCGAAGTTGCAAATGAGTACGCAGCCAATTGTGGGAGATACTTCTTACAAAACTGCCTATCATAAACGCCTGTATGAACAGTTTAAAACAAGGTTTTTGGAGGGGGCTTCGGCTGATGATATTCAGGAGAGGCGAGGTCCTTTGGAATATCAGTATGAGTTGGATTCGATTGCAGGAAATTGGGCTGATGCGGCGGTGGTAAAGGCGCAAATTGAACGGCTAAATGATATTGAACGGAGTGAATTTGACTTGCGAGAGGGGCGAATTGAGGTGCGGGAGGTCTGTGCAAGAATGTGTAATAATGACATTTATGACTTTATCAATATGAATTCGTTTAATTATATTCGGGCAACTTTCAATGATTTGTTTGGAAGATATCCTACGCAGGAGGAGTTTGACCAAGCTTTTCCTGTGATAGAAAATAATCAGTCGGGAAATGTGTTGGGGCTGTCTTGTAGCAATAAATCGGAGTATATTCGGATTTTGGTGGATTCTCGTGAGTTTCATGAGGGCATGGTTCGCTGGGCTTATTTTACGTTGGTGCAAAGGGAGCCTCAATCTGCGGAAGTCGCAACGGCTTTACAGGATTTTTATAGCTCGCGGAACCTGCGCAAGGTGCAAGCGGATATTATGGCGACAGATGAGTATGCAGGCTTTGTGAAGTAACCAGATATGAACATAGAACATATAAGAAGAATAAAACACTAAGGAACGAAACTTAAATAAAGTAACACTTTTTGTCTCGAAAACCCACCCGCAAAAATGCAAGCATTTT
>JAYUZN010000708.1:0-5576 GCA_043751755.1 Bacteroidota bacterium
GCATTTGCCGTTCCTCCATTCAAAATGGCATAATCTATTGTAAAGGCAAACGGAGACGCACCATTAGAAGCCTCTACATATTTCCAGCCATTGTTGGCAGCAGTATTACCCACAAAAGCATTGGCATCAGTAGATTTTTTATACCAAATACGAGGCTTTGTTCCTGCCCCTGTATTCACCCCTGTAACATCTGTAATCGTGGAGGTAAGCGTAGGACAAAATACAGAACCTGTAAGGGCTGTATAAGCAATAACAGGTCCCACAACGTCAGTATAGGTTCCTGCAAATTCAGAAGCTCCCATATCTGGCGTAGCCGAACGCGCCGTATTGAAATGGTCAGTTGTAATGCTTGCTATAGAAACTGCCCCACTTTCTGCAAAAGAAGCCCCCGTAGGCACTAAGTCCGCAGGATTCACAGGCGCGCCAGCTCCTATCACAAAGGGGATATTTTCGGTAAAAGAAGCCGCATCTCTGCCCGCCATAAAGGACTTGTACGAGCCACAACTTGTATTGAAAGCCCCGTCATTTACCCCAACAACAGTAGCTGCATTGTTTGCATAGCCGTTGAGGGTAGAGGCATTCAAAATTCCTTCCCCATACATCAAATACTTATTTCCTGCATTTGGCGCAGCATACAATATATTATTGTTGGAACTTGCCATATAATTGGCAGGAATCGTGCCGCCTGCGCCCGATAGCCTTCGCAAAGCAATAGTAGAGCCTGTTCCCACAGCCGTTGCATTGGCATAAATAATATTATTACGCAAATTCAAATTGCCCAAAGTGCCATAATATACCCCAGAAATCCCAAAATTCACTACACTTGCAATCGGCGCAATCGCTGCTCCTTTTCCCAAAGCAATCGTATTATAAATGAAATTCAAGGTACTGCCCGCAGGATGCACATCAAACAAGCCATTGACTGCCGTAGCTGCATTTGCCGCAGAGTCGGAAGATAGATTGTATATATAGTTATTATTAAAATGACCCGTACCCGTTGTTCCAAGAGAATTGAGATAAATCCCCGAAACCGTAGCCGTAGCCGTAGGGCAGGAAGTCATAATATTACGAACAACGTTTTTGGAAATCGTAATCATATTGCCCGCAGTTGCATTAGAGACATACACACCTGCTGTAGTCAGCGATTGCCCATCTACCGTATTGAAGGAATGTAGGGTATTGCCTGTAATATTGACCGTAGCACCTCCGGTATTGTAAATCCCATAAAGGACTCCCGTTGCGATACGGCTACGAAGGTTGCTTATCGTATTGTTGGTAATGTTAGTAGTCGTAGCAGAACCCGAATACAAAGCATACAAGGTTCCTTTATTGGTAAGATTATTAATCGTGTTATTATTCACTGTAATGGACAAAGCAGCACTTATGGCATAAAGTCCATACAAAATACCACTTGTTGTCCCTGCGGTGATATTTGAGACCGTATTATTGGCAATAGTTTGCGTATTTGTCGTTCCGCCCATAAAGCTATATAAGCCATATACAGAACCTGTAACCGCCACTGTACCAATGTTATTGATAGTATTATTACTAATACTTGTGGTAGCGGACAAAGTAGGCGTACCCAAAATATACGTAGCATAAGTCGTACTAGCCCCCGTAATATTGGTTATCGTATTATTGTTAATATTCCCAACATGCCCAGCCAACTGTCCTGTATTAATGGCGTACAACAGATAGCTTGTCCCTGTGGTAAGGCGGCTGATATTGTTCAAGGTATTGCCTGTAAGAGTCGTATTTCCGCCACTATTGTTAGCAAAATACAAGCCATACATGATTCCCGTAAAGTTCAAACCGGGCGAGTTGATAAACTGATTGCCTGTAATGGTATGCGTATTTTCAGAGCCAAATAAATTATAGCCATAAAAAAGCCCCGAACCCACCGTAGCCGCATTGATTTGAACGGCTTGCACAATATTGTTCGTTACCGTCAAAGTCCCCGTAGGTGTAAAGGGCAAGGTCGCCGTTCCCATAGTAGCAGCAACCCCCATAGAAGTCGTAGCAGCCAAAGCCGTAAAGGATATCGAAATCGTGTTCGCATTTACCGTAGCAGAAGCAAGCGGTGTCCCCGTTACCCCTACCCCATAAATACTTCGCGTATGATAAATTCCTGCCGAGTTTACGTTGTTGTTAGACAAATTACAGCCATTTTGATTCAATGCCAAAATCCCAAACGCATTATTGGTTTGTACAGGCGTAACAGGCAGCCATTCGCAACCTACTCCTACAATCATATTTCCTGTACCGCCAACGGCTCCCCCAATGTCATTATTTTGGTCAAGCAAAGCCGTAGAAGGCGAAACGTCAGCAAAGCCATTTATAAAAATACCAATATGACAATTATTAAGTGTATTTGTATAAAATTTATTATTAGAATTTGCGCCACCAGCCCCTGTAAGTGCCAGCTGCGTAACCGAAGTTACGGTTTGATTTATCATCATAATCCCCATACTTCCTGCCCCTGTTCCACCCCAAGGAAAACCGAAGTTCCAACGATTCAAAGTTATTGTACAGTTTCTGATAAAGTTATTGTTACAACCATCAGTAGCATCTATTTTGAAAAAGCCATATCCAAACTCCATCAAAGGCGCGAGGGTTGCCGCAGTAGAACCCGCATTTACGGTAATTGCAGCATTTGTGGCATTTTCTTGCAAGTCAATGGCATCTATTGTTAAATAATCGGTACTCACAATTCTAAAAATCCCGTCTATAGGATTCGTATAGCCCGTAGGAAACATAGCCTGACCACCCGAAGGCGAATAAACGATAGGATTTGCGCCAGCCCCAGCTTTTTGAAAGGTAAGGGTTTGAGAAACAGAAGGTTGCAAACCTCCAGCCAACGCAGTCATATTCAAATTTATCCCCCCAAAAGGAGCCGTTTCCGTATGTCCTGCCGTTACATTAAAGGTAACATTTCCACTTATCCCATTTGCATTCAACAAAGAAACCGCAGTTGCAATGTTAGGAACACACGTAGAAGGAATGGTATAAGTCCCAGAAAGGGGTACAGCAAAAGCGTTGCTAATCGTATAAGTATAGTTCGTTCCGCTATTGTTGTTCAAGTTCAAGGTATTCAAGTCATAGCTATATTCCCCCAAACCCGAAGCATCGGACAGGATTTGCAGCAAATTCTTAGGGCTTGAAAACACATAAAAACTCATCGTTGTGCCATTTGCCACACCCGGAATCGTAGTTCCCCCCGCAGAGCCACTCATCAAAATCGGCACTACCGAAGATGTAGTAAAGCCATTTGTGCTATACCTTAAAAAGAAAAACTCCGCAGCATTGGGTGCGGCGGCAGTCGTAATAGCAACAGAAGCGGGCGTATTCGCACAAATCGGTGCAGTAAATGTTACCGTAGAAATCACC
The DNA here is from genome assembly GCA_043751755.1 of Bacteroidota bacterium. Lineage (GTDB taxonomy): Bacteria > Bacteroidota > Bacteroidia > J057 > J057 > JAAFHL01. The sequence goes on from JAYUZN010000708.1 coordinate 3,388, forward strand.
ACAGGGTCAAAAGCCGTTTCCAACACCTGCATATTCAGATTGTTAGGAGCAACTTTATCCTCTACATTGAAGGTGTAGTAACGGTTTGCCGTAGTAGCCGCAAAAACACCGTCCGAGCCGCCATTATTGCTGTTGTACAAAGCCCCTTGCCCAGAGCCGCCCGTATTGAATACAAGCACCGAATTGTATGACACAGGCAAAGAACCTAAGCCATAAGGTCTCCAAACATCATTTCCCCCAGGAAACGCACAGTTTGCGGTAAAAGCCCACGCCCTTGTACCAGCACCATAAGCAGTAGCCACAATAGGCGTTCTATACTGCCGAAAAAGCCCTAAATCTGTGAGATTGCTACAAGCCCAAGTACCCGCAGGAGTCAGGTTTGTATTAATCGCTGTCGGTTGAGCAACCAAACTAACTGATGAAAGCATCATCAAACACAGCCCGATGGCAAAATAAAGCGAGTGTATAAATTTTCTCATAAATAAAATGAATACCTGAAAAATGTAATGAAATACAAGGCGCAAAGATAGTATTATATTTTCATACAACGGAACAAAAAACACAAAATATAAGCACTTCTTACCTATTTACTTCTTATTATATGAGACTTATTTATATAAACGAGGTCACTCTTAAATCAAAAAAGCTTATTCTAAGAAAATTTAGAAGGTTTTTTATTTATAGGGTTTATTTATGGGAGAAAAAATCTTACCCTTATTAAATTGCATTTTTTTCTGTATTTTACATAAATATGTTTTTGAGGGGTTCACGTAAATTTCCCCGTAGCTACCATTTTCTACCTGTCAGGACTGTGTTTACTGCCATTTATTAAATACAAAAAAAATGGCACACCTAACAAAGCTGTAACAATCCCAATCGGCAAACCTACAGGCGACAAAATAAGACGGCTCAGGCTGTCGCAAAGGCAGAGATAAGTGCCGCCCATAAAGGCAGTAAAAGCTACATTTTTGCTATGCAAACTGCCGACAACCCTACGGCTGAAATGCGGAATCATCATGCCTACAAAGCCGATAGGACCCGAAAAAGCCGTTATTCCGCCTACTATCAAAGAAGTTACAACCAGCATTATCCATTTTATTTGGCGAACATTCATACCCAAAGTATGCGCTGTAACTTCACCTGTGAGCAAAATATCCATTTTCCGGGCAAACAAAATGCCAAAAACAAGCCCTATTCCCAGCATCAACCCGCCAATATACACGCCTTCCCAAGTGGCTTTTTCGAGGTTTCCAAAAGTCCAAAAGACGATTTTGCGCACTTGGTCGCTTTCCGAAAAACGATAAATGAGCAAGCCTGTAAGGGCAGTACAAAGCGAACTTGTAGCAACGCCAGACATTAACATGCGTTCGCTATTTTGGTACAAAGTCCTGAATCCCAACGATATGACTAACAAAACACTTGCGAACGCGCCGAGCCATGCAAAAAAAGGAACCGTAAAAATGCTGATTTTAACAAAAGAAAAAATGCCACAAAAAAGCAAATTTACCCCCAGACCTGCGCCAGAGGTTACGCCCATAATATAGGGGTCGGCTAAGGGATTGCGCACCAAAGTTTGCATATACAAGCCGCCCAGAGCCAAAACCGCCCCGGTTTCGAGTGCCATGAGCATACGAGGCAGGCGTATTTGAAGCAAAATAGCAGAATGTGAGGTTTCTATTCCTGCCAAAGTCTTGAAAATTTCCTCCATAGAAAGGTCAAAACTGCCTGTAAAAAGGTGCAATAACATAGCAATCGGAAGGAGAAGGAGAAGGAGAAACAAGTAACGAGTCATGTTGTGGGAGTAGAATTTCACGCAGATGAACGCAGATTTAACCGCAGATTTTCGCAAATGAATGATTAATCTGCGTTAAATCTGCGTCTCCATCTGCGAAAATCTGCGCGAAAATGAGACATCATTTTGGATAGTCATCTATGTGCATTTTGTGCAAAACTCGGTGAATGATAGGCGAAAATAGCAGCCCTACCGAAGTCAAAAAGGCAACGCCGCTATAAATGGCATAAACAGAGGCAAAAACTTTGCCCCCAAAAGTCTGCGGAAAAGTAACAGGCCCCATGCCTGTGAGTATCATAGACGCATTGAGCAGGGCATCTACCCACGCCAAATCGCAGAAATACTGATAGCCTATTATCCCAATTCCTAATGAAAAAAGGAGGAAAACAAGTGAATA
>JAYUZN010000709.1:0-5219 GCA_043751755.1 Bacteroidota bacterium
CGCTTCGAGGGTCTACGACCACTCGAAGGGCAGCGAAACTAAATTCGTTGTGAGTAAGCAACCCTTCGAGTGGGTGCTAACCCCTCGAAGGGGTTGTCTACCTGAATAGTTACGTCAAATATATTGAATAAAAATGAAAAAATACTGCATTACCAGCATTTTACTTTGCTGCTTCATAGCCGCCTTTGCGCAAGCAGAAACAGGCTATTTCAAACAAAACAATTCCTACGACCTCAGCCTCTCCTCCAATCTTTCGCAGCATGTAGGCGCATTAGGCTGGTCGCATTTGCATGGCATTGGCAAAGGGAAAAAGCGTTTTAGCATCGGCTATGGGCTGCGGCTGAATAGCAGCTTTGGCGGAAAAAAGGACTTTATAACCGCCCCTGGCAAACTCACAAGTGGCGTAGAAAGCCCCTTAATCATCTTTTCGGAATATATACCCGGAAATTTTGATACCCTTTCTTTTTCGCATTACAACACAAATTCCCTCAATGCGGTCATTCACCTCAACTATGCCATTCTCCACAATTTGAATGTGGAATTTAACATAGATGCTTTGGGTTTTTCTTTTGGAAAAGCGCAAACAGCCGATTACACGACGACCAAAAGGCTGCAATCCCCCAATACTTCCGAAAAACAGGCGGCAAAACCTACGCCTTTCAATGTGTTGTTGGTGAGTGATAATGACATTGGAAACCTCAATTCGGAGATTTTGGCGAAATATTGGTTCAATCCGCATTGGGCAGTAAAGGCAGGTGGAACCTTCATTTTCTCGGAATATACCACGACAAATAAGCTGTTTTTGGACAATACCCGTTTTCGCAACAAGGCATTTATGCCCATGATAGGCATTAGTTATTCGCCTTTTCGGGAGTGAGTGAGATGAGGTGGCGCACCTTTCAAAGCTGCGCCACCCTACTAACATATCTAAGTGCGTCTTATTTATGATAAATTTTATATCCCCCAACTTCCTCACTTTTATACGTATAAAAAAGAGCGGGATACATTTCCCGTATTTTGGGAAATAAGTCGCTGCGGTCTAAAATATAGGCGGGCATATTTTTCTGAAACTCCTCAAAAATGGCGGCATCACTTTCGATACTCGACACCATCAAGTGCGTGCTTGCGTAGGGCAGGGGGTGAAATTTTTGATACACAATGCGATAATCCGCATATTTGGTGGCGCAAGGGCGGTTGAGCGCAAGATACACTTCGGGCTTGTGTTCCATCAGCCATATCCCATGTTTGGCGTATTTTCCTACAAAATATTTCTGCAAAGCCTTATTTGGGAAAATGGGTTCCCCTTCGTTATAAATGGCTTTTGTGTTATAATTTACCCAAAAACTTATATAAGTTATCATCGTTGGGGCAAAACTAAGGAACAAAACGGGAGCATACACCCATTTCCGAAAAGGAATATCAAAGGCGCGCGTGGCATAAAAAGCCAACGGCGGAGCTATCAACATCCATTCGTGGAGTTCGCTGCGAGAGGTAGATAAAAACAGGGCTATCAAGCCTGCTGCAAGCCATATTGCCATGCCTGCTTCTAAGCGGCGGATTCTGACCAACGAGGTAAAATATTTTATCCTAAAATAGAAAAAACCCAAACCTGCAAGCACCACAAATAAAGCCTCTACCGTCAAAAACCCGAAAAAAGATTGTTGTAAGCCCTTAAAAGGCTCATTGAAAATTTCGTATTTGAGCAAATCAAAGCCATATAAAATCCCCATATCAAAAAAACCGCCCAAAGAATCTGTGTAATATAACACTATACAAACGATGACAAGACTCACAAATGAACCACCAAGTAGGGCGGTCATTTCGTCTATTGCAGGGCGGCGAATGAAGAGATACAAAAAGATAACAGACAGGAAAAATATCAAAGAAGTGAAGGAAATCATCATACAAAGCATGATGAGGATGCCTGTGAGGAAAAAGGGCTGATAGGAAACAAGATTCCGTTCACTTGTTTGGATAATAGATTGATAAGCAATGAGTAAGGGAAACAAAGTCAAGGTTTCCACATTGAGTTCCAAACTGTACCAAGGCGACGAAGAAAGCAAAATAATGATAAATGCAGGCAGCAAAGGATATTTTTCAAAAGGACGATATTCACTCAACCAACTGTTAAAATATACCGCAAACACATATATATAGAAAATGGCAAAAATACGCAAAGCTATGAGCCAAAATTTGCCAAATAGAAAATGGAAAATGCTATAAAACCATATAATCAAGGGAGGGCCCGAGAACCATGCTTGAGAATATAAGGCTTTTCCTTCCACCAACTTTTGCGCACATACCCCAAACAAAGCCTCATCGGTCTGAAAATAATCGGGGACAAATGCGGGCAAACGCAGCACAATTGCCATGATTATCAGGAGCAAATGGAGAGGAATGGGAATATGTGAAAATATATTGCGCATGGTTTTTGGTAGAATAGCTGCAAAATTAGGGCTTTGGGGGGATATAACCATATTTATTTTGGGCTATCTGTTTTTTTCTATATATTTGTGTTATGGTTCACGCAGATAAACGCAGATTTTGGCTGATTTCGCAGATAAAACATTTGACGATACTTACAAATATCTGCGACATCTGCTTTCATCTGCGCAAATCTGCGTGAAAAACATCAAAACCATGGAACACACAACAGTAGAACAATACGACCGAGAAATAGCCCATAAATTTGAGGCTTTTTTGCGCAGGCAGGTGCGAGATAAACAGCTCTCTCCTGCCGATGAAAAAGAGATACGCCATGCCTTTGAATATGCAAAAGAAGCACACAAAGACATGCGCCGCAAGTCGGGAGAGCCTTATATTGCCCACCCGTTGGAGGTAGCGCGCATTGTGGCAGAAGAAATGGGCATGTTTTCGACTTCTGTTATATGCGCTTTTTTGCATGATGTGGTGGAGGATAACAAAGATATTTCCTTAGACGATATAAAAAATGAGTTTGGAAATGTGGTGGCAAATATAACAGACGGGCTAACCAAAATCGCCAATTTGCCGCTTGTAGGAGAAAATAATTCCTTACAAGCCGAAAATTTTCGGCGCATTCTACTCACGATTGCTGATGATATTCGCGTAATTCTCATCAAAATCGCTGACCGCCTCCACAATATGCGCACGCTTGGAGCTATGCGCGACACTCAACGCCTCAAAATTGCGTCTGAAACCATGTATTTGTATGCTCCCCTTGCCCATAGATTGGGCTTGTACAATATCAAAAGTGAGTTGGAAGACTTGGCGTTGATGCACCTTGAACCCCAATCTTACGAAGAAATCAGCAAAAAATTAGAAAATACAAAAGAGGAAGCAGAAATTTACATAGCGCAATTTATTCGCAAAATCAAGGAAAAATTGGCTGCTACGGGCTTGAATTTTACCGTTAAAAGCCGTTATAAGTCTATTTATTCTATTTATAATAAAATCAAACATAAAGGCGTTCCTTTTGAGGAAGTGTTTGATTTATATGCCATTCGCATTATTTTGGAAACCCGCCCCGACAAAGAAATAGACGATTGTTGGCAGGTTTATACCCACATTGCGGACTTGTATCCTACCCACGAAAGTCGGCTGCGAAATTGGCTGCGTTTTCCCAAAGAAAATGGCTATCAGGCTTTGCATACTACCGTTAATGGACTTGAAGGCAAGCCTGTAGAGGTGCAAATTCGTACCCAAAGAATGGACGTTTTGGCAGAAAAAGGACCTACGGCTGCCCATTGGAAATACAAAGAAGGCGTAGAAGAAACCCCTTCTGATGTGTTTTTGACGGAATTTATTGAGCAAATTCGCACTATTTTGGAAAACCCCAGCTACAATGCGATGGAAGCTGTGCGAGAAGTGCGGGCAAATATAAAGATGGACGCTTTGTATGTGTTTACCCCAAAAGGACAGGCAAAAAGGATTCCTAACAATGCAACGGTCTTGGATTTTGCCTACTATGTGCATACCAATATTGGCAATCAAGCCATTGGCGCAAAGGTCAATCAGCAAGTTGTGGCATTGCAGCATACCTTGAAGCAGGGAGATGTGGTAGAAGTTTTGACCTCTCAAAAGCAAATGCCTAAAGAAGAATGGTTAGAAATTGCCCAAACCTTTCGAGCAAAAATCAGCATTAAAGAATCGCTCAAAGTTCAGCGCAAAGAATGGATAATCAAGGGCAAAGAGATTTTTGATAGGGGTGTGCAAAGATTGGACGTTACGGCAGAGCATCCTGTGATGAAAGATGTGTTGAAATATTTTGGTTTGGAAACGAAAGAAGATTTTTTCTATCATTTGGGGGTGCATAAAATTGAGCTTAGGCAGCTACTTTCCCTCATCAAATTGTATGAGGACGGCAAGCCCATTATTCCGCCCCCCCCCCAAAAAAGCAAAGAAGATGCAACGCCCATAGATGCCGACCATTTGGTGCTTGGGCAAAATTTGGAGATAGAACGATTTTCGATTGCCAACTGCTGTAACCCTGTGCCGGGAGAGGATATTATGGCTTTTCAGCAAAAAAAGAAAATGTATATTCATCGTACTTCTTGCGAAAGAGCGATTTCGTTGATGGCAACTTTTGGCTCACAAATCATCAAAGCCCGTTTTGCTGAAGAAACAGGCATCAGCTATCTGACCGCCCTCAAAGTGGAAGGCTTGGATAAAACAGGAATTTTGATGGAAATTTTGCGGGTGATTACGGAAAAAATGACCCTTAATATGCGAAAAGTAACCATTGATTCCAACGAAGGCTTGTTTGAAGGCTTGTTTTTGGTCTATATAAAAGACAAGGATGAACTGAATACGCTCATAGAACGCCTGCTCAAAATCGCAAATGTAACAAAGGTTACGCGGACAGACAGCCATTTTCAGCCCTTTAAAGAGGAGCTGCACGCAGATTTTCGCTAAACCTGTCATTTCTAACAAAGAAATCGGATATTCATGGCTTTCTCATAAAAAATAAAACAGCAAGATTTTCAAAAGGAGACTTGAGGAAAAGTACGAAAATAGCCTTGTTTTTGGGCAATTCCTTTGCGTTCTTTGCGGTTCCTTTGCGAACTTTGCGGTAAAATCTGCTATTTTCGTAGAGAAATATTTTTAGGAGAAAGCCATGGGCGGATATTGCCTTGTTCCCAAAACTTGTAAATTTTTCCTTATCTTTGCAAAAAATATTCTCATGGAACGCAAACAAATAGCTATCGGGCAATCCGATTTCAAGACTATTATTACAGAGG
>JAYUZN010000710.1:0-2076 GCA_043751755.1 Bacteroidota bacterium
TTTCTCAAATTGGAAAATCAAAGTCTTGTGATAGACACGAATTATGCCCCGCTTTCCTTCAAAAATCCTTATCCCGTTTTGGCGGTCTTGCAATGGATATTGGAAAAGGCGTTAAAGAATTAGGGGCAGATTCTCGCGAATAGTATCTATATTTAGGAACACAAAAAGAATAACATTATAATTTTACCACTAAGGCACGAAGGAACACAAAGAAGAAAATAGGTGCTTAGATATCTTCTTTTGTCCGATTGCTTAGGCTTTCTTAGTGCCTTAGTGGTAAAGAAAAGTTTTGCGAAAATCTGGGCGAACCCCCTCAATACGTAAACGAAATCCCCAAACTTGGCAGCACAGGCAACTGATACACAGGCACATAGCGCACTCGGTCATAATAGAAAATATTTCTCCTATTATAAACATTTATCAAACTCGCATTAAATTCCAACATTATCCGATTGTTGAACACAAAACGGCGTTTTGCTGCCATATCAAAACGATGATAATAGGGCAAACGTCCGCCATTGTAATCGCTTGAAAGCAGAATCCCAAGCCCGCCATTTTGCGTAGCATAATCCGTTTGCGAACCATTTGCATAGAAATTATTTTGCGGATAATAGCCTTGTGTTTGCGTAAACGGAAAGCCTGAACCCATCGTAAACCTGCCACTTACCTCCCACCTGCTCTCACTAAAACGGCTACGAACTGCCTTACCATTTTCAGAAACCGCTTCAAAACGCCCATATTTGTAGGCTGCCACCAAATTGACGGTATGTCTTCGGTCAAAAACAGGATAGTAGCTGCGATTCTGCGCATCTGTACGCGTTACTTTTGCCAAACCATACGTGGCATACAAATAGGTGTTTGCATTGGCATATTTCAAAATAAAATCTACGCCCATAGCCCTGCCTGTTTCCAAAATAAAATCAGGGTCTTCGGGGAAAAGTTTGTCTCTATTCGTGTTCGTAAGTTGCGTAAAACCCTTGTACCAGCCTTCTACGGTGGTAGAAAGATTTTTGATAAGCTCAAATTCCGCCCCCAAAACGCCATGATAGGCATGTTGCATCGTGTTGGAAGAATCTCTTTCGGGCGAGGACAAAAAGCCTTGAAAAATATTTACCACATCTTTATCCGATTGGGCAGAAAGGATATTTTGGGCAAAAATCCCCGTGGCAGCACTCAAACTGAAACGATTGAAATTGAACTTGGTGCGCAAACGTGGCTCAGGGGAAATATACTGTTGGTCATTGAAATAGTGAAGGCGAAAACTCGGCTCCAAAACCACCCTTTCAAACGCCTTATCCATACGGGTGGAATAGGACACGTTTTTGGACAAAAACACATGCTTATAGCTAATATAGCCCGCCAATTCTGTATTAGACTTTTCTTGCTGTGTTATATAGCCAAAAGAGTTGGTAAAACGATATTGCGTATTGAAACCCAAAATGCTTACCCCAAAGTTCAATTGATTGATTTTGTTGAAGATATAGCTCGTTTGCAAGCCGCCATTGAAGCCATTGATAGCACTTTCTCTCGGAAAAGCCTCACTATTCGCATTCAACGCGGATTTGTAGCTCGAATAGGCAAAATTGCCCGAAATAATGGCAGAAGCTCCGTCAGGCAGTAATTGGAAATTTGCCCCACCTCCCGCAGAATTCCAGCCCACATTGGCAGGAAATTGATAGCCTACATTGTCGCCATGCTTAAAACCAAAGATATTTGCATAGTTGATGCCGTCCGAAAAAGACAATTTTCCATAAATATCCAAAAAATGATAAGGCAGCCCTTTTGTGGTGGTATCTGCATTATTTTTGACGTAGGGATATATCAAAGGACTTGTTTTGTCTATATAATTATTTTTGGCAGAAATGAGATAACTCACGCCTCCTCCGCCCTCTTTTTTACTTTTGTAAATGGGTCCTTCCAGCATAGCTCCTGCCGAAAAAGGGTTCACATTTGCCTTTGCATGAAACTGTTTGAGGCTACCATTTATCGTTTTGATGTCCATAATTGAAGACACACGCCCGCCGTATTTGGCAGGAAAAGCGGCAGTATAAACGTCTGCGGTACGTATATAATCTA
>JAYUZN010000711.1:0-5062 GCA_043751755.1 Bacteroidota bacterium
CCGAAAAATGGAGGATAAATACGCCCGAAAATTGATGTTCGCGTCTTTTTTCTATTTGCCGCTCATTCAAGTAACTTTTTTGCTGGCAGAGTGGTTTTAAGAAGAAAGAAAGCCACGAATTACACGAATTAACACGAATTAACAGCCTTAACTCATGCAATTCCTGGAAAAAAATTTCAATTTCGGAAATATGGAAAGTTTGAGTACATTCAAAACATTAGAAGACGCCTTGATTCATTTTCAGATAAAAGAAAATAGCCTAAATTTATTTCCAAATCTTGAAAACAAACACGAGGTTTCGCCCTATTTAGTGGCGGAATTGGAATTTAATACCACAAAACTGCCCTATAATGTGTCTGAAGCCGCTTTGTGCGAGATGGTTATTTTTCCGATTTTGAAAGAAGTCTGGAAACATTTTATGGAGAAACTCCTGCTTTGGAGTCATAGAAGTATCGGCAAAGATGCGGAAATGTCTGGGATTCCTGATTATATTTTGGCAAAACGCTCTCCTTTAGGTAGAGTTATGGATTTGCCGTTGTTGGTTATGATAGAGGCGAAAAAAGATGATTTTGACGGAGGCTGGGGACAGTGTATTGCACAAATGGTTACAGCTCAAGGAATTAACAATAGCAAAAGCGAAATATATGGCATTGTTACAAATGGCAACGCATGGGAAATTGGTAAGTTAGATTCAAATGCTATTTTTAGCAGACATAATGCTTCTTTTTCCTTACAAGACATACCTCTTTTGTACAACATGTTATATAATCTTTTTGAATTGTGTGAAGCAAAAGTGGCATAATAAAATAATAAGTATGAGTGAGAAATAATCTGAATATATATTTTCGATATATCTTATTGATTATGATAAACTTATAATAACTTTCAACTCTCAACTTATAACTTTCAACTCCTTAACTCATTTTATGGAAGAAAGACAATATATTGTACACCCCTTCAAATTCGCGATGTGGATATTTCTCCTCACATTGATTATGATATTTGGAGGCTTAACGAGCGCTTATATCGTAAGTCGCTCACTGATAGATGCCGAAAAACTGATAGTGTATCAAATGCCTTCTGTATTGATATGGAATAGTATAGCCTTGATTATCAGCAGTATAAGCATGTATTATGCCCTCGTTTGTGCCAAAAAAGAGGAATACACAAAGTCGCTCTATGCGCAAATCTCGACCTTGATATTAGGCATATTATTTTTGTCTGGGCAGTTTCAGGCTTGGAAACAGCTTACGGCAGGTGGGCTTACTTTTGTGGATAGAACGCGTTTAGACAATTCTATTTCCTTTTTTTATATGTTCACAGGCTTACATGGTTTGCATATAATTGCAGGCTTGATAGTAGTTTTCATTGGCATTTTTCTTACGGCAAACAGGAGTTTTAAGCCGCATAGAATGGTGCTGACCTTAGAAGTTGTAGGCACTTTCTGGCACTTTTTGGGCTTGCTGTGGCTGTATTTATATGTGTTTCTGATATATAATCAATGATTTTGCACGAAATCAAAGATAGTTTGTTATATAAAAACTTAATATATAATGCCAAGTAGCTAAGACTTGAGGCAGATTTGTCAATACTTTGTTATCTACTGAAAATATATTATTTTCTAATTTTATGAATTGCCAATCTGTGCCTGTAGTTGCACAGCCATAAATGACGGGGATATTGCGATTTTCCGTTTCATTATAGAGTTTTGCGCCATACATTTGTGCCGAACATTGCGCAATTCCCATTTCCATATCTTCACCTTTTGCTTCTACAAGGGAAATAATAGGGGTATCTATATAGGGCTTCGGCGGGTGCAAAGCAAAGAAAAAATCACACTCCCCATTCAAATCATCTTCGCTTCTTACATTCAAATCCTCTCCCGAAAATAGCGAAATTTGGGTTTGATAGGCTCGGGCTATTTCGGACAAAATGGGCGAAATTAGCCTTTCTGCCTTAGCTTTTTCATTCGTAAGGGGCAAAAACTCCGCAAGACTTAACGTTTCTACGAGCCAACTACTGGGCAAAACGCCTTCTATCGGCGGAAATAAGGCTGTTATTTTCGCATCAAGCCCAAATTTTTTGACAACTGTTTTCAGCTTTTTGTAATTGCTATAGCCCATGAGAAATTGAAAATGATTGAGAGATTCTTGTTTAATTTAATAAACAAAATTATCCTTTTTTCTCCAATAAAAAAATAAAAACCTTATATTTGCCAAAAAAAATGAATAACCACTTTCAAATTGCTATCGTAGGAGCGGGCTTTGCAGGCATTGTCGCAGCTCTCCGCCTCAAAGCTGCTGGCAAAAATGACTTTGTTATATTAGAAAAATCTAATGAAATTGGCGGCACTTGGCGCGATAATACCTATCCCGGTTGCGCTTGTGATGTGCCTTCAAATCTCTATTCTATTGCTCATCAGCCGAATCCGAAGTGGTCGGAAATGTATGCCACACAAGTCGAGATTTTGGATTATTTGAAGCAAGTTGTACAGAAAAATGACTTGCAAAAACACATACGTTGTAATACAGAGGCTTTTACTTGTGAATTTTTGGCAGAAAAAGGGCATTGGAAAATAGCAGATAGGCTGGGAAAAACGGTAACTGCCCGTTTTATTATTTTGGGAGCAGGTCCCCTCAATCGCCCTAAGTTGCCCAAAATCAAAGGTTTAACTACTTTCAAAGGAAAAATATTTCACTCTGCGGAATGGGATTCAAGTTATGATTTGACAGGCAAAAAAGTGGCAGTTATTGGCACAGGTGCGAGTGCGATTCAAATTGTGCCTGCGATTGCGCCCATTATTGGACAAATGACGGTCTTTCAACGCAGTGGCGCCTGGATTGATACACGCAACAATCGTCATGTTTCTAACATAGAAAAAAGCCTGTTTTCGGTCTTTCCTTTTTTGCAAAAAACAGTCCGAGAAATTTTGTATTGGGCAGTAGAACTACGCGGTTCTTTGTTTGTAGGAAACAAAATGGCGCATACTTATCTCAAAAAACGTTGCCTCAAAAAGTTGGAAAAGGAGGTAAAAGACCCCGAAATGCGTAAAAAACTGACGCCTAATTATGAATTAGGTTGTAAGCGGGTACTCACTTCTGATAACTATTATCCTACGTTTAACCAAAAAAATGTACAACTTGTAACAGAATCTATTACAGAAATAACTGAAAATGAGCTTATTACAGTAGATAGCAAAAGACATGAAGTTGATGTCATTATTCTTGCTACAGGTTTTTCTGCCGCCGAGATTCTCACAGATAGACAAATAAAAGGCTTGAATCAAAGAGAGCTTTTTTCGGAGTGGTTAGCTACGGGTATGCAAGCCTACAAAGGCACTTGTGTGTCGGGCTATCCAAATTTGCTATTTATTATCGGACCTAACACTGGGCTTGGGCATAGTTCTATGATTCATATTATGGAGTCGCAAATGAATTATGTTATGCAATATATTGCGGCTGTGGAAAATGCAGCTGTGGAAAATGCAGGAGAAAACACTTATTTTGACCTAAAGCCCGAAATACAAACGGCTCATAATCAGCACTTACAAAGCCTTTTTAAAGATACGGTTTGGGCAACAGAAGGCTGCCAAAGTTGGTATCGAAATGCACAAGGGTTAAATACAATCTTATATCCGCGCCTCACCGTTCAATTTCGCAAAGACTTGAAGACTTTTGAATTAAATGATTTTCGATTGTTTTAGGGTGGCGCACTTTTCAAAAGCGCGCCACCCTAAAACAGGTTAACATAACATCAAACCCCCAACTTCTCATATTCTGAATACGCAAAACCCAGCAAATCCGCCAAATATTTCTCCGAAAAATCGAAAGAAATTCCTGCTGTTGCATAGATTTCGGGCGTTGTGCGGGTGTAGCCTAATTGCAATGCCGCAAGATATTGACTAAGAGCGAGTTCTGGGTCTTGTTTGTAATTGCGCCACACGCCCATTGCCCCAATTTGCGCAAAAGCATATTCAATATAATAAAAAGGAATCTCAAAAATATGCAATTGTTTCATCCATAATCGGTCTCTCATTTCCTCAAAACCCGCCCAGTCTAACTCCTCGCCATGAAAACGAAGATATAATTTCTGCCATTTTTCGGCTCTTTCTGCGTGCGTGTGTTTGGGATTGTCATATATCCAATGTTGAAACGCATCAACCGTAGCTACCCAAGGAAAAACAGTAATAGAACGCATAATTTGCTCTTTTTTTGCCCGTTTCTGCACATTTTCGTCCGCATAAAAAATAGGATAGGCATCTAAAGTCATCAATTCCATAGACATAGACGCCAATTCTGCCACTTCGGAAGGCGTTTCTTTGAGGGCTTGATGGCTCAAATTGCGAGTAACAAAAGAATGTATCGCATGTCCACTCTCATGTAACATGGTAGTAACGTCATTTTGCGCCCCTGCTGCATTCATAAAAATGAAAGGCACCCCCGATTCTGCCAAAGGATAATTGTAACCTCCAGGAGCTTTCCCTGCTCTGCTTTCCACATCTAAAAAGCCCAATTTTGACATTAACAGCAGCATTTCGCCCAATTCTGGCTTCAATTGTTTCAACACTTCTGCCGATTTTTCGACCAATTCCTTGCCTGTTTCAAAAGGACGAAGCGGCTCTCCCCCAAAAATATCTACACTCACGTCCCAAGGTTTTACAGCAGCAATGTTCAATCTGTTTTTTCTTTCTGTAGAAAGTTTAAGGCTTATAGGCTTTGCCACTTTTTCTACAGCGTCCCAAAAGCCTTCGCAATCTTGACGCGAATAGTCAAAACGTTTGAGTTCGGCGTAGCGATAATCGGTGTAGGAGGTGTAGCCCGCATTGTGCGCAACCTGCGTGCGCAAGGCAATCAGTTTGTCAAACATGTCATCAAAGGTCTGCCAATCAGCTTTGCGGCGGTCTGCGACTTTGCGCCAAATCGTTTCACGCACCTTTCTATCAGGGTTTTCCAACAGTTTGGCGGCTTGTGGCAAAGTCAATTCTTTGCCTTCATATTCAATCATTTGACTGCCAATAGCTGCCTGATATTGCTGCGAAATCATTTGTATTTCGGAAAAAATA
>JAYUZN010000712.1:0-2033 GCA_043751755.1 Bacteroidota bacterium
TGGGACAAGAACGTATTTTATTGTACCATTATCTTTCATTTTGAACTGGCAGAGACAGGTAAGTTGTGGATATGGGTAAATAATACGGATATTTTGATAGCTGAAGAATTGGTTAATTTAGGCATTCCTAAAGAAGACATTGTTTTGGGCTTCCATTCGCCCGAAATTCGCACACATACGGGCTATGCTGTAGCGTAGAAACCCTCTTTTTGAGACAGGGTTTAATGCTAATAACATTAAACCCTGTTCACTTTTTTAATATACACCTCTTTTTCCACTTCCCCCACCACATTTTCAGCTGTGTATGTTACTTTTGTACCACTTTTTATGTCAATTTATCATTTTTTAGGAAAAATAATGAATTTTATATTAAAAATAATTTAGAAACAAACTAAACAGATATTTATATAGTAAGCAATTCATTATTATGTATTTATGCTAATTTTCAACTTTCAATTCTCAACTTTCAACTACTTATGTGTGGAATCATTGGCTTATTTGCTTTGACAAGCAGCACCAAAGACCTCAGACCGAAAGTCTTAGAAATGTCTAAAAAAATCCGTCATCGGGGACCTGATTGGTCAGGCGTATATAGCGATGAAAAAGTGATTTTTGCCCATGAAAGGTTGGCAATCGTGGACCCGCAATCAGGTGGGCAGCCTTTATACAGCAAAGACAAAAATCTGGTGCTTGCCGTAAATGGAGAAATTTACAATCATCAAAACCTAAAAACCACCTATACACCTGATTATGAATTTCTTACCCATTCCGATTGCGAAGTTATATTAGCTTTATATCGAAAAAAAGGCATTCATTTTCTGGAAGATTTGAACGGGATTTTTGCCTTTGCCCTATATGACAAGGAAAACGATTGCTACCTCATTGCCCGCGACCATTTGGGCATTATTCCTTTGTATATAGGTTGGGACACTTCGGGCAACTTCTATGTCGCTTCCGAATTGAAAGCCCTCGAAGGCGTTTGCAACAAAATCGAAACTTTTTTGCCGGGGCATTACATTTATAGCAAAGAAGGGCAGGAAATGAAGCCTTGGTATAAGCGAGAATGGACGGAATATGAACAAGTTAAAGATAATATCTCAGATATAACATTGCTGCGTAAGGCTTTAGAAGAAGCTGTACATCGCCAATTAATGTCAGATGTGCCGTATGGAGTCTTACTTTCAGGCGGTTTAGATTCTTCGATAATCTCGGCTGTTACCAAAAAATTCGCAGCAAAACGCATAGAATCGGACGACACGCAGCAGGCTTGGTATCCACAATTACACTCTTTTGCGGTGGGTTTGGTTGGTTCGCCCGACTTAGCAGCAGCGCGCAAAGCAGCGGAACATATTGGTTCTGTGCATCATGAAATAAATTTTACCTTGCAAGAAGGCTTAGATGCGATAAGAGATGTCATTTATCATTTGGAAACGTATGATGTAACCACGATTCGGGCTTCTACGCCTATGTATTTGTTGGCGAGGGTTATCAAATCTATGGGCATCAAAATGGTGCTTTCTGGCGAAGGAGCTGATGAGATTTTTGGAGGCTATTTGTATTTTCACAAAGCCCCAAATCCACAGGCTTTTCATGAAGAAACGGTGCGCAAATTGGGAAAATTACATCTTTATGACTGCTTGCGTGCCAACAAATCCTTAGCTGCTTGGGGCATCGAAGGGCGAGTTCCGTTTTTGGATAAGGAATTTATGGACGTGGCAATGCGCTTAAATCCTGCCGACAAAATGGCAGGAAATGGGAAAATGGAGAAATGGATTTTGCGCAAGGCATTTGAAGATTACCTGCCTGAAAGCATTGCTTGGCGACAAAAAGAGCAGTTTTCGGACGGGGTAGGCTATGCTTGGATTGACACGTTGAAGGCAGTTGCTGCCGAAGAAGTGAGTGATGAACAGTTGGCAAATGCCAAATTTCGTTTCCCCATTCACCCCCCAATGTCGAAAGAAGAATATCGTTATAGGGTGATTTTTAGTGAACTTTTCCCTTCAGATTCGGCGGCGGCTTGTGTGCCTTCGGTC
>JAYUZN010000713.1:0-8363 GCA_043751755.1 Bacteroidota bacterium
TCCAAACCCGAGAAATTTTCATATAAAGGAGGTAAATCGCCCGTTTCTATTCCATTTATAGAGCCAAAAAGATAGTGAAAATGGGGTAATAATGCAGTCGGTAAGTCGATATTTTGGGTCTCTTTGTAGTTATAATAGCGTTTTATTCCTGTTCTCCATTCATTAATAAATTGTCTATAACAAATCTCATCTATTGCACTTATAAATACACTGTTCCAAGGCAGACGAGCAAGTGTGTCTAATGAATTAGGTGCAACCAAATTATCGGATAGTCTGGTTATCCACGCTAAAAATTTGTCATAGTCAGTAAATGCCTTTGACAAATAAGTATTGTTATCTGTAAAGAAATCATAGTTTTGATAAGTAATCTCATCTTTATGTGGGTGATTTATTTTTCGTAATATTTTCCCAATGAATATATCTTCATAATCATTTTTCAAATAATCTTGTCCTAACAAAAGTACGAGCGGAACATGCTTTTGCAGATTTTCTAATAAATTATGATAATGTTTTTCCATATTTTTGACATCATAAAAAATGCTTGGTTGGCAAATTTCAGTTTCTATACGAATATCATTCTTAAAAAACTTGCCAATGAAGCACAAAAATACATTTTTTATTTATTTCCTTTGATAAAAGATTTTTTATTTAAAAATTTAGGCGAATTTTTCCAGCTACTTCCTGCATTTCCTCCGCAGAAAGCTCAACTGTAGGCTTCCCTAATTTCATGTCTTTGGCATGATTGATGGGAATGAGGTGAATATGGGCGTGTGGCACTTCGTCTCCTATGACCATCACGCCTATGCGTGTGCAGGGAACGGCTTGTTTGAGGGCTATCGCAACCCTTTGTGCAAAGGCATGAAGCCCTGTATAGGTTTCGCTGTCTAAATCGAAAATATAGTCTATTTCTTTTTTGGGAACGACCAAAGTATGCCCTTTTTGCATAGGTCTGATGTCCAAAAAAGCGAAAAAATGCTCGTCCTCTGCTACCTTGTAGCAAGGGATTTCGCCATTGATGATGCGTGTGAAAATGGAAGGCATATTGTGAAGGAATAAGGAAAGCTGCGGGTATAGAGTGGCTCACTTTTGAAAAGTGAGCCACTCTTATAGCACTCTTATAGCCTTGTCATCTATTAATTTCCATGATTTCAAATTTGAGTGCGCCTGCCGGCACTTTGATTTCGGTGATTTCGCCTACTATTTTGCCAAGAAGCGAGTTTCCTAAAGGCGATTTTACGGAGATTTTGCCTTCTTTGAGGTTTGCTTCTTGCTCTGCTACTAAAGTATAGGTGATGAACGTGTTGTTTTGCAGGTTTTTGAGTTTGACGGTCGAGAGGATAAATACCTTTCCGTCTTCTATGCCCGAAGTGTCTAATACCCTTGCGTTTGACAACAACGTTTCTAATTTAGAGATTTTGAGTTCGAGGAGCCCTTGTGCTTCTTTTGCAGCGTCATACTCTGCATTTTCGCTCAAGTCGCCTTTTTCTCTTGCTTCTTGAATCTGCCTTGCCATGTCCGACCTGCCAAAGGTTTTCATCAAATCTAACTCTGCTTTGAGCTTGTCGTATCCTTCTTGTGTGAGATATGTAAGTTCCATGTGTGTGTAAATAAAAAATAAAAAATGAGAAATGAAAAATGAGAAATGAGAAATGAGAAATGAAAAATGAAAAATGAGAAATGAGAAATGAGAAATTTTGTGGTTGCCTCCTTATCTTGTTTATCTTGTCAATCTTGTCAAAAAAATCTTGTCATCTGCGAAAATCTGCGTGAATCTATCCCAAAAAACAAGATAGAGACATATCTTTTCAGATTTGTCCCTATTGCGTAAAAACTAAAAAATATTTGGGCTGGTTTTGACACCAACCCAAATCATTGTGTAATATACGAAAGAATGAAAAAATCAGTCTTTTATCATTCGTTTGCAGTCTTGATATACTAAACTATCAACTCCCATTAAAGGTTCATACGTGCGCCGAAACATAAAGTTCCGCCCCAAGGATTAGAAGTTTTATAAGAAATATCTAATCCGAACATCGATTCATTATCACTTTTCTTGTTTTTCAAAGGAACTTGAAAAGATGCGCCCGCAGAAAGCCCTGTATAAGCATCATAACGCTTTGATTCTGTGGTGATTCCCTTTTCGTAGATAAAGCCCCCTCTCAATGCTACGTACTGCCCATACCTGTATTCCAAGCCTCCGCCTAATTGATTGTAAAAGTACGCATTAGAAATGAAACCCCCTAATAATGATAAGGTATTTTTTTCGCCGAGTGCAAAATCGTAAGAAGCCCCCATAGATAAGATAGAAGGAAGGTCTATTTTATCGGTAGGAATGACGGCAGCATTGTCATAAGGATTTGCGGGATTGAGCTTTACGCGGTTCTCCAATCCTTGTCCTTGATAGCGCATGGTAGGTCCTATGTTTTTGAGCGAAATGCCCAATTTTAATGCGTCATTTTCTAACGCACGATACTGAACTCCGGCATCAAAACAAGCTCCTACGGCACTCGCATCAGGCATAGATTCGCTCAATATTTTTATAGTCGCGCCTACGTATATGTGTTCCGTAAATTTTTTGGCATACGTTACGCCAAAGTTGAGGAAGGAAAGGGGGACATTTCCCATCGTTCCATTTGGAAAAATGGTGGTCGTCCTACGGATTTCGCCTGGACTAAGCGAATTGACTGAAATGCCAATAGTGCCACCCGAATCTCCAAGTTTTTGGGCAAGACCAATGCTATTGATAGATGCGCCAGTGCCTATCCATAATCTTGTGTGGGAAAATAGCAATTCTGTATTTCCTTGCATGGCAGATAAGCCTGCAGGATTTATCATGGCAGCCTCTACGCCGCTTGTGCTGCCAAAGTTGATGCCATTTACGCCGCTTGTTGTGGGTAGACACGAGCTTGAAAGTAATAGTTCTGTCCCCCCCGCTTGTCCAACACGATTAGGCTGTGCATACACAACTCCTCCGATGAGAAGGGCAAGTCCTAATGTGAGTATTTTATTTTTCATTTTTTTGATGTAAAAAGTAATTGTTGTGGCTTTGTTCGCGCAGATTTTCGCAGATTTAACCGCAGATTTTCGCAGATTTTTGTTATCTGCGTGAAATCTGCGTCCCTATCTGCGAAAATCTGCGTGAAATCCCTAAAACGAGTTCAAATCCAATTGACGCATAATAGCTATCATCTTAATCGTTTTTTCTCCTATGCCGGGTGCATTTACATGAATAATGTAGATGCCACTTGCTACAGGTACGCCGCTTTGATTTTTCATATCCCATGCTTGTTCAGGCGTATCAGAATCCTTGAAGAAGGTTTTGACCAAATTGCCATTCATAGAGAATATTTTGACAGTGCAAACTTGCGGAAGATTGGTGATTTTAACCGTACTTTCTAACTGCCCATTTTCATAGTCTGAGTAGCCATAATATGGATTTGGTACAATTAGAATTTGGTCTAAAGCATTTTTTGCAATGTCTGTTAAGCCTGTGCGAACCTCTTTTCCGCTGGTACTAAATTCAAAAGTAGGCACATTTGCTGCCGCAGTACTATTGAACTTGTTAGGATGATAGGTTTGATTGAGGCGGATAGAAACACGTGCATCAGAAGGGAAATCTGAAGGTTTTGCGATTTGTGCGTCATATCCAGCATTTGCCATTGCCACACAAGTCCAAGACACATGTTTGTAAACGCCTTCCATATCTACAATCAAGGTATCTCCAGCGGGCTGAATATCTTCGAATGCAAGGGCTGTAGCGAAGCCACCAATCCCGTTAAGTGTCTCATTCAACAAATATTTTTTCAAGGTATCTACGCCGCCGCCTGTTTCGCCAAGATAGGGCAAATCGGTAACATATACATAATGGCGACCGCCAACCCTATCTAACAAAGGACCTACGGAACTTGTAGGATTGAACATCATATCATCTCCTCTATTTTGATGGTCCCATTCACTTTCGCCAAAAAATACGCACATCCTTTGCCCTGTACTCACATTGATGGCATATCCCGGGAACCAACCCAAGCCATGATTGTCTTTTTGAGGACCTGCGGGGGCGGGTGTACCGTCTTTGTCCACATTTGCTTTCCATTTGCCAGAAAGATTCCAAGCTCCAGAACCAATGATAGACGTAGGACTTGTTTCTACGACCACACAACGGCTCCATTTAGATTTGTCCGCAGTAAAAACAACATCAATATCTGTCAATTCATTCAAGTCTATAGCCTCTCTTGCATCAAGGGAAAGTATGCTATTTGCCGTTCCTGTGGAGGTATCCGCAAGCCCAAGCCTTACCCCTGGAGTTACATAATTTCCCGCACCTGTGGCATTCACAAATTCTCGTGCAAATGGGAAGGGACACCAAGTACCTCCTACGATTTTCTCAAAAGGCTGATATTTATCGTAGAGAAAAACAGAAGGATAATTGTGCGTATTTTCGCTGCCGACTCCACTTGCGCGTTTTGGACCTATGAGCATCCAATTCCAAGGGTCAGTAGGTGCTACATCTACGTCTGCCAAGCCTGTGAGCCATGCTTTAGAAGCATCACTGAATACGATTTCAGACCCCACAATGCCATTGTCAATAATGGTTGAGTCGGTGCCTGCTTGTATAACATCTTTGACCGTTATAGAAATTCCATGTCCTGGTATCACGATTTCATTTCCCCTCAAAGGGGCAGGACGTGGGGCAGAACCATCATTTCTGAGGCGATAAGTGCTTTCAAAAATCTTGGTATTGTTTGCTTTGTTGTAAAGCACCCAGTCTGTATAAGTAGATTCAATGATGGTATCGGTTGCGGTTAAGGTCAGCGTATCACTGCCTAAGAGGTTTTTCTCCAACACCACTTTATAATCCATCTTTTGCACTTCCTTCGGATTCACGACTTTTACATTTATTGGGGCAAAACTTTCTTGGAAAGAAAGCGTATTTGTGGAATAATTGCTCACAATGCTATTTGCGCACGCTTCAGTCAAACGGGTAAAATAGCCGCCATTTCCATACCCGCCTATCTGTGTCAATTCTACCCCATCTCCATAGTCGCATTGTATTTCGGTTCCTGCATTTTCGGAAGCTACATCATGGGGAAGTGCCTTTACTTTTGCGCGTGCAAACTTGCCATTCCCCAGCACAAACATACGCCCGTCCGAAGTTTCATTGTTATAGGCATAAGCAACTACCGCAAAATAATAAGGCGTATAATTGCTAAGTCCTTTGAATGAACCTTGTGCAAACAAGTCTTGTGTTACTTCTAATGAGTGAAAAATGCCCTTATTTGCGCCTGTAACCATCAATGCATCTTCGATAACGGTAACAGGTAGCCCAACTCCATCATTGAGAATAGTTTCTACCCGATTGGCGATGCTTGTTACATTGTCAATGATGTCGCACTGCGCAATCAGCTGTGCCTTTTCAGGGTTAGTCAAGTCGCTCAATTCTACCGTATTATCGGCAAGTTGATAGACCATATACCCTTGAAAATTGAACAAAGAATCTGGATTTCCTTGTGCTTTTAACACAGGGTCGGCTTGCACATAACTTTCGTTATAGTTATTGGTAATTGCCTCTGTACCTGGGGTAAAGCCCCATGTTAAGACAACTTTAGAATCGTATTCACCTACGGCAACTTCGGGTGCGTCAGGTCCTTCGAGCAAACGGAAGTCGTTGTCAAACAAAGCCTGTGCTACGTCATCAGCAGAAAGCAACTCGCATACAGAATTGAGATTGCTGCTGCCTCTTGCCCATACAACGCCTGTGATTACTTGGTTTACAGCTCCTGGATTCAAGGTAAAAGGACCCGCAGACTGCAACAAACGGCGGTCGTCAGGGGCAGTACCTGCTGCTGTTCCTTCTATCCAACCTGTTTGATTACAGACACTTCCCGGAAAGATATAGTTCGTAGAAGAACCCGGAGCGGTAGCACTGTAAGCATCTTTGCCATTGTCCACCATAGGCGTACCATCTTTCCAAATCCCTCTCAAATAATTGTAATAATGTACCCCTGTTTCAGGATTGCCTTTGAGCGAAAAGTCGTTGTTATAGTAAACAAACTTAGACATAATAATGGTTTCTCCGTCCTCATCTACTATGCCATTTTTGTTATTGTCAAGCCCGTCTCCTATGTCTGCAAGCGGACCTTTGAAGAAGTCCACGCCCACAGCAGGCGGATTTGTGCCATAGCCATTGTTTCCAGAGTCATCATTGTCTGAATTATAGCATATCCCCAAGCCCCTTGTGGTATCGCAGCCCACATAGTCATCTTTGAAGTAACCCAAATCTGCATCAATCCACTGCCCCATATAGGTTTGATTCAAGGTCAAAGACGAGCGGTTGATGACAATTTGGTCGTAGAAAGTCATGTTATTGATAGCATTTGCTGCCGTAAAAGCGAATGCCATAATATGCAATTCCACGCCAATCGGTTCAGCTCCCGTAGCCGTATGCACATTTCCTTTGTCATTGATAATCCACCATACGGCTTGGTCACCTCTGATTTTGGGATAATCACCGTCTGCGGGTTTGTAATCCAAGTCTCCGTCCACATCTTCAAAAGGAGCCATATAAATGGTTTTTCCATTCATATCAGCCGTTACATTTTGTCCTTCGGCATCTTTGCCAAAGGCAGGCCAAGTGGCTACATTGGGATACAAAGCCATATCTACGCCAATCCCCGAAGTTTTAGATAACTCATAAGCGGCTCTAAATCCTTCTATTTCGGCTTTTGTGATTTTGAACATTTTGTTCCATTTGCTACAAATCGCATCATCTACCGAAGCAGTGCCTTGTACCAAAGGACCTGGCCAAAAGTCATATCCATCTTGGCGATAGGTTTGAGCGGCTACCCGCATCTGCCCAGAGGCATCTGTTCCGCCAATCCACAAAGAGGCTGCAAACAAAGAATGGCGACCACTTCCTTTTGGAATCTCATAACGGGGATTTCCGACCAAATCCCACCACATATCGCCGCCATTGAAAAGCAAACATCTTACATTGTTGATGTCTAATTGCTCTCTTGCGCTGGGCGGCACACAGGCATCAGCCGTCCGAAACTGTGCGGAGGCTTTTTGCTGCAAGCCTGGGATTCCTTCTGCGTGCAGTGTGCCAAAACAGAGAAATAACAAGGCTGTAAAGAGTAAGTATGTTAAATTTTGAGTGTTCATTATATATTTTTTGGGTTCTCGCAGATTTCCGCAGATTGAACCGCAGATTTTCGCAAATTTTTCTTAATCTGCGTTAAATCTGCGTTTTTTCATCTGCGAAAATCTGCGTGAAATAAAGCTTAGAAATTGAAAGACATACCCAAACGAATCCGTCTTGGCATCGTTACATTGTTTGGATTTCTGAGACGCGCTTGATAGAGTTGTGTAAATGAATCAGGATTGATTTGGCTTCTAATGGTTTGCGCACCTTGTGGGCTTTGCAAGAACCCATCATCAAATGGCAAGCCTGTGAAAGCATATACCCCTGTAATGTTTTGGGTATTGAACAAGTTCAAAGCCAGCAAATACACATTGATTCCATATTTACGGCTGGTTGTTTTCAACTCGCCTAAGCCTTTTGCTTTTCCACCCAATACAAAGTTCTTATCTATCCGCAAGTCTGTACGGAACTGCCAAGGAAGACGATTTGAGTTAGGCGTACCCAAAGTTTGTCCGCCTGTTTGCTGTCCGTCCAAGATAGAAGTTACCCCAAGCTGACGAGAGAACGGTGTGCCTGAACCCAAGATAAAGGTAAAGTTTGCTCCTGCATTGGCAAGCGGATAAAAAGCTTTTTTGCCTATCTTAATGGAAGGACCTCTATCGTCTTTGTTCAAATCGCCATAGCGATAATCTACGCTTGCCGTAATACGATGACGTTGGTCTTGACCTGTAGGCAACAAGGTACGCAACAAAGCTGTGCCTTGCAAAGCGTCTGTTACCCCACGAGAAGAGGAGAAATTGGAGCCTGTAGCCGTTGCAAATTGCAAGGTATAAGACACATTCAACTCAATGTGTTTGGTGCGGCGCATTACATACGAACCCGTAAATCCTTTTACTGTACCAAAGTCGATGTTATCGTAGGTAGAATACGTGATAGGATAGGCATTGTTGAAACGTCTGTACTGAACCATGTTCCGCATTTCGCGATAGTAAGCCGAAATAGAAAGGGCTTGGCTACCGATAACGTCCAATTTCTGGCGGAATCCTACTTCATAGTCAATCGTAATTTCTGGCTTCAAGTTTGGATTGATGATTTCAATGGTCGGATTGGTACGCAAGTACAAATAATCGGACAACTGTCCTGCGGCAAAAGACACCTGATTTGCCAATAACTGTCCTGGACGTTGCGACAACACATCATAGTGCGCAAAGAAAAGGGCTTT
>JAYUZN010000714.1:0-2000 GCA_043751755.1 Bacteroidota bacterium
TTTTTCGTGCTTGCACGAAAAATGGGATAAATTGGGGGGATAAATTCTATTTTCTATAAATATGTCGTGCCTACGGCACTAAAAAAGCAAGGTAATTAACGATAGTCATAAATCGTCAAGTTATTAAATTTTCGTTCCTTATAATTGCTATCTTTGTATCTGTATTACTTTTAGTATTTTGAATATGTTAAATACCATTTCCCGTCCGCTCTCCAACCTGCAAAAAGAGTTACTTAAACTCTACGCCGCAGAAATCCCCGAAACGCATTTGGCGCATATCAAAAACATGATTGCCTTATACATACTGCAGCAAGCAAAAGAGGAAGCTGATAGGGTGTGGCAAGAAAAAGGATATTCACAAGAAACCTTAAAGCAGTGGTTGCATGAAGGATAAATTACGGATTAGTGTCAAATGACAAGCATTTTTGCGTGCTTAAAGACTTGGATTTTCCGAAAATTGAAGTACTTAACATTGATACTTTTATGAGGTTGTTATAAAATTCTGTGCAAATCTGCGAGAAAAACAAGCTATTCCTCCTCAAAATCTACCCATTGATACACCTCCTCCATCTGCAATTCCAAGTCTAATAAAGGCAAGGGAATCACAGCATCAGCTTCTGTATAAAGCGTATTTACCCAACTACTGCCTTGTCTTTCATAGACATCTACAGCGACAGCTTCAGTTTCTATGATTATATAGTATTGCAAATCAGGGAGTTGAGAATAATACTGCTTTTTGAGGCTATAGTCTATTCTGCGGGTGCTGTCCGACAAGACCTCGACAATGAGGGAAGGGTGATTGAGATATAACTTTGCCTTCAAATCCTCCTCATGACAGGAAACCATTACATCAGGATAGACCCACATCTGCGCACTGACCCGCAAACGGCTGTCTGAATTGAAAGGGCGGCACTTTCGTTTTTTTAGGTTGTTTCGCAGCTCGCCATGCACATTGCCTGCAATTATGTTGTGTCTCAGCTTTGCGCCTGCCATAGCCACGATTTTGCCAAAGTGATATTCGTAGCGAATTTCCGTCTCGTGGTCGGTGAGTGCGAAATATTCGTCAAGTGTGTATAGCGTTTTTACTGCGGGAAATGCCATAATTTGTGGTGCTTTGAAGGACAAAGATAGGGAGTTTTGCGCAGATTAAGAAAAAATTTGCGCAAATGCGTTATAATTGCTAACTTTGTAGCTGTATTACTTAGTATTTTCAATATGTTAAATACCATTTCACGTCCGCTCTCCAACCTGCAAAAAGAGTTACTTAAACTTTACGCCGCAGAAATTCCCGAAACGCATTTGGCGCATATCAAAAACATGATTGCCTTATACCTATGGCAGCAAGCAAAAGAGGAAGCTGATAGGGTGTGGCAAGAAAAAGGATATTCACAAGAAACCTTAAACCAGTGGTTACATGAAGGATAAATTACGGATTGTGTTAGATACCAATATTTTGCTGAGTGCTGTGTCTCGGTTTTCGCCGTATAACGGCATTATGCAAGCATGGGAAAATGACGAATTTGACCTTTGCGTAACGACTGAAATATTGTTAGAATATGAAGAGAAGTTAGCCCAAAATTTCAGCCCCTTGTTAGCAGAACTAACACTTGGTGCTTTTTTACTCAAGCAAAATGTGATTCATGTCGAAGTTTTCTTGACATGGGAGTTGATTACAAATGACCCTGACGACAATAAATTTGTGAATTGTGCTTTGTGGGGAAATGCCGATTATTTGGTGTCAAATGACAAGCATTTTCGGGTGCTTAAAGACTTGGATTTTCCGAAAATTGAAGTACTTACCATTGAAACTTTTATAGGATTATTGTAAAATCTGCGTGCCTTAACATCTGCTAATCTCTCTCGGTATTTTCTTGAAAATGAGCTTATGTTTTTGCATAAATTCCTGCGTAAGCAAACAATTATCTGCATAGATAACATATTGTTCTGCTTGTGTGCGCATAGTTGCCAGAAAAGCTGTGTCTAAACTTGTGATGTCTTCG
>JAYUZN010000715.1:0-2554 GCA_043751755.1 Bacteroidota bacterium
TCCGGGCGTAGTTTATACTTATAAAGTACAGGCTATCAAGCAAAACAATGGCATTACCTATAATTCTCTTGGCGTAGAAAGTACGGCTACTTTGTTCCCCAATTTGGCTACAGCCTACAATTTGGTCACCAAAGATACGCTGGGAATGATACGTTATACTTGGCATTATACAGAAAAAGGCGCAACAGGTTTTTTCATTAAGAGAAAAACTGTTGCTGGGCAAATAGATATAGACACAATAACCGTAGGCAAAAACGGCTTATATACCTATTGGCACAAAGACGGACTACCTAATGAGACATATGCCTATCAAGTGCAAGCCTATACAGTTCGCAATGGCGTAACTTACGTGTCAGATAATAGCCAATGTTCCTTTATTTTTGGCAATCTTGGGGGTTATTATCCTCAAGGTTCTTACGACTGGCTATATATCTATTATCCCAATCCTGTAGTCCCTACTACAGTTGTGGCTACAGATGGCACATACAGCAGCTATGTCAAAGCAACGTGGGCATATAGTCCTATTTCAG
Source organism: Bacteroidota bacterium (assembly GCA_043751755.1). Lineage (GTDB taxonomy): Bacteria > Bacteroidota > Bacteroidia > J057 > J057 > JAAFHL01. The sequence goes on from JAYUZN010000715.1 coordinate 531, forward strand.
AAATATCGGGTTTTGAGATATACAGAAATGGCACAAAGGTAGGCGAAACTCCCGCAGGTCTGCGTGAGTTCAATGACCTTGTGTTTACTGCGGCTACGCCTTATACCGTCAAAGCCTATCGCATTGTAAATGGAACGCGCTATTACTCGGCTGCTTCTACAGCAGACAATGGCAACTCACAGGCTTTGGCAAACTCGCTTACTCCCCCTAATGGAACTAACTATGGCTTTAGCTTGGATAGCTATGACAATATGCTATTAGTAGGTGCGCCGGGTGCTAATACAAGTGGTACATCAGGATATATTCAACAATATATACAAGATGCACAAGGGAATATGAATACGGGTTGGTCTCAAAATAAGTTGGGCGGATTTGGCTATAGTGTAGCCCTCAGCAATGATATGGCAACCACTATTGCGCCTACGCGTAGCACGGATGATAAATCTTATGTATATAAGTTTAATGGCAATGCTATTAACTATTATAAAGATTCCCTTATCTACTTCAATCCCCAAATGATTCCTTTTGTTACCGCTATCAGCGACATATCTGTTTCTACCAACGCTCCTATTGGCACTTCACACCCGATTGCATTTGGGTATCCTACATTTAGTCCTCCTGGATCGCCTAATAGAGGGACTTATATCCTTTTGGCACCTGGCAACCCCTCGTTGGATATTCAAGCTGGAGCCGTAGATGAAGGTAAGTTGGGTTATGGTGTTACGATTAACCAACAGCACATGGTCGTTAGCCGCCCTTTTCAGAATTCATTTAAGCTATTAGAGTATTATATTACAGCCCCCTCTTACCCTGCTGGGACACCTCTGGGGGAAATTCCTAATCCTCTTGTGGCTACTGGTACTGACGGGTTTGGAACTGCCATGTCTTATTCTGATGATTATGGACTTATTGTGGGTGCTCCACTTACCAATGGAGGAGGCAGAGCATATTATTACAAAAGAAATAATACTACAGGTGCTGCCATTGACGCTAATACTTGGACGAATGCGGTAACTATTGCAAATCCTGCGAATAGCAATGGCGATAGATTTGGGATTGCCGTAGATGTGAAAGGGGGTTATGCGGCTGTAGGAGCTCCGGGCTACAATGGCGGCAAAGGAGCTGCTTATTTATTCAAGAAAATTAGCAACAGTCAATGGGACACCCTTCGTACTTTCCAATACAATGGCATAGCTTCTACGGGAGATAGCATTGGGCGTTCTATCAAAATGGGCAAACACAACCTCTACATAGGTGCGCCCGGCTCGAATGGTGGCGCAGGAAAAGTGTATATAGAGCCGCTTGGCGAAGTAAAAGCGGGTTCTGTTACGGCTACACAAGGCACTATTTCTGCCCAAGTACGCTTAGATTGGTTGCTGATAGGCATAGAAGAAGAAATCGCAGGCTTCCGTATTTATAGAGATGGTATTTTGATTGCTACGACAGGCAATACAGATAGACTCTACTTTGATGCTACGGGTACAGCAGGACAACATTATATCTACGAAATAGCGGTATATCATACAGATATGGAGCAACGTAGATACCCCGCAGAGGGCTGGAGCAAAGGAAATGGCTTGCTCGAAGGACAGGTAACTACCTTGCAAGGCAATGGAAAAGTGGGCGGTGTCATCGTTAAAGCTACAGCGCAAATCAATGGTAGCTACTACAATTATTCGGCGGTATCTGATGGCAATGGAAACTATAATATCCCAGAAGCATTCTATGGTGCAGGGAGTGCGGATTATAGCCTTACCGCTACCTACAAAGACCATGCTTTCACCGAAAATCCTGTTTATGCGCAATTATCTGCCGCTCAATCGTCTCGTAGCTATTTGAACTTTATAGACAAAACCGCCTTTATCATTCAGGGACATGTTGCGCGCCGTCATTTTGATTGTGGCTTAGATAGCATGAAAGTCACGGCTTTCTACAACTATAATGATGGAAGTAGAGATACTTTAACGCCTGTTTATACCAATAAAACAGGAGATTATAGTGTAACGGTCAATCCTTTTAAAGCA
>JAYUZN010000716.1:0-2569 GCA_043751755.1 Bacteroidota bacterium
TCCGGGCGTAGTTTATACTTATAAAGTACAGGCTATCAAGCAAAACAATGGCATTACCTATAATTCTCTTGGCGTAGAAAGTACGGCTACTTTGTTCCCAAATTTGGCTACAGCCTACAATTTGGTCACCAAAGATACGCTGGGTATGATACGCTATACTTGGAATTATACAGAAAAAGGCGTAACAGGTTTTCTCGTTAAGATAAAAGATATTCCTTCGCAAAGTATAATAGATACAGACACAATAACCGTAGGCAAAAACGGCTTATATACCTATTGGCACAAAGACGGGCTACCTAATGAGGGATATTCCTATCAAGTGCAAGCCTATACAGTTCGTAATGGGGTTACTTACTTTTCAGATAATAGCCAATGTTCATTTGTTTTTGGCAATATTGGTCCTTATTCTCAAGGTACTTACGACTGGCTATATATCTATTATCCCAATCCTGTAGTCCCTACTACGGTTGCGGCTACAGATGGCACATACAGTAGCTATGTCAAAGTAACTTGGGCATATAGTCCTATTTCGGAAATATCGGGTTTTGAGATATATAGAAATGGCATAAAGGTAGGCGAAACTCCCGCAGGTCTGCGTGAGTTCAATGACCTTGTATTTACTACCGCTACGCCTTATACAGTTAAAGCCTATCGCATTGTAAATGGAACACGCTATTACTCGGCGGCTTCTACAGCAGACAATGGCAACTCACAGGCTTTGGCAAACTCGCTTACTCCCCCTAATGGAACGCAGTATGGTTTTAGCTTGGATAGCTATGAGAATATGCTGTTAGTAGGTGCGCCGGGGGCTAATACAAGTGGTACGAAGGGATATATTCAACAGTATATACAAGATGCACAAGGCAATATGAATACGGGTTGGGCGGACAATGATTGGGGTGGATTGGGCTATAGTGTAGCCCTCAGCAATGATATGGCAACCAGTATTGCGCCTACGCGTAGCACGAATGATAAATGTTATATATATAAGTTTAATAATAACAATATCGTTACCTTTAACAATACTTATAGCTCTACCGTTTCTGAAGCTCCTTTTGTTACAGCTATCAGCGACTTATCTATTTCGACCAGTAGCTATGGTATGGTCAATACACACCCGATTGTAACTGGGTTTCCCACACATACCTATACTAATGCTAGTTTTCAATTATTGACTAATGCAGGGTACGCTTATATTAATGTGTATGGCAACTATAATAATTCTGATAGAGGAGCCGTAAATGGAGGACAGTTTGGTTATGGTGTTACGATTAACCAACAGCACACAGTCTTTAGTCGTCCTTTTCAGGGTACATTTGGGCTATATGAGTATCATATGCCAACCCCCGCTGCCAATGCTAATCTTGTATATCTTGGGCAAATTCCTAATCCTAGTGGGATTAATGTTAATGCCTTGTTAGGGTCTGCCTTGTCTTATAGTGATGATTATGGACTTATTGCGGGTGCTCCACTTGACGATGGAGGGGGCAAAGCATATTATTACAAAAGAAATAATACTACTGGTAATACGATTGACCCTAATACTTGGTCAGTTGCGATAGCTATTGCAAATCCTGCGAATAGCAATGGCGACAAATTTGGGATTGCCGTAGATGTAAAAGGCAATATTGCGGCTGTAGGGGCTGCGGGCTACAATAACGGTAGAGGAGCTGCTTATTTATTCAAGAAAAATAGCAATAATCAATGGGATACTGTTCGTACTTTCCGATACAATGGCATAGCTTCTACGGGGGATAGCATTGGGCGTTCTATCAAAATAGGCAAACACAATCTCTACATAGGTGCGCCCGGCTCGAATGGTGGCGGAAAAGTGTATATAGAGCCGCTTGGCGAAGTAAAAGCAGGTTCTGTTACGGCTACACAAGGCACTATTTCTGCCCAAGTACGCTTAGATTGGCTACTTGCAGGCATAGAAGAAGAAATCGCAGGTTTCCGTATTTATAGAGATGGCATTTTGATTGGTACGACAGGCAATACAGATAGACTCTACTTTGATGCTACGGGTACACCCGGACGACATTATATCTACGAAGTAGCGGTATATCATAGCGATATGGAGCAACGAAGATACCCCGCAGAGGGCTGGAGCAAAGGTGACGGCTTGCTCGAAGGACAGGTAAGTACCTTGCAAGGCGATGGAAAGGTGGGTGGTGTTATCGTTAAAGCTACGGCACAAATCAATGGTAGCTACTACAATTATTCGGCTGTATCTGATGGCAACGGAAACTATAATATCCCAGAAGTATTCTATGGTGCAGGGAGTGCGGATTATACCCTTACTGCTACCTTTAAAGACCATACTTTCACCGAAAACCCTGTTTATGCGCAATTATCTGCGGCTCAACCGTCTCGCAGTTATTTGAATTTTATAGACAAGACGGCTTACGTTATTGGCGGAAACGTATCTCGTAGAAACATGACTTGTGGCTTAGATAGCATGAAAATAACTGCTTTCTACAACTATAATGATGGAAGTAGAGATACTTTAACGCCTGTTTATACCAATAAAACAGGAGATTATAGTGTAACGGTCAATCCTTTTAAAGCA
>JAYUZN010000717.1:0-35424 GCA_043751755.1 Bacteroidota bacterium
ACGAAAAACAAGAGGGGGAGTGGGCATGTTTTTTTTCTATAAATATCGCGTCCCTACGGGACTATAAAACCGTCAAGTTATTTTATTTTCATTCCTAAGATAAAACTCCCGCTTTACTTCCTCTTTGAGTTTGATGAGTTCTACCATATGCGACCACGAACATTGTTGCGACAGTGTCGCAACAATCTGTGAATAAGGGTTTCTTGCATAAACCTAAATCATGCCCTTATTTTATTTTCGTTCCCAACAAAAAAGGATTGACAAATGAATAACTTGACAATTTCGTTATAGCAGCCATTTCAGGTATTTCTTAGTTCGGCAGGCTCACTACGAGTGGTGCAGTAGGCGCGAAATATTTATAGAAAATGGAACCTCCTCCCCAATTTATCACTTTTTTCGTGCAAGCACTAAAAACAAGGGGGGGCAGGCATATTTTTTCTATAAATATCCCGTCCCTACGGGACTATCAAAGTGTAGCAAGTTATTTAATTTTCATTCCAAATCGCTAAAATTTTCGCAAGCTTTGTAACATTTTCTTATTTTGGCTACTTATTATTTAGATATTTGTCTAAATATTGAAATCTATGTATTATGAACACATTATTCAAAGCTCTTAATGACGCTACTCGACGGCAAATCTTGGAAATGCTGCGGCAGGGCGACCTTACAGCAGGGGAAATAGCTGATGCTTTTGACATGACAAAACCGAGTATCTCTCACCATTTGGATTTGCTGCGGCAGGCAGAATTGGTGGTGAGCGTGAGAAAAGGGCAGTTTATTTATTACTCATTGAATATGAGTGTTTTGGAGGGGCTGTTAGAGTGGATTATGAAGTTTAAACCCGATAACAGTTAGCAGTGAACAGTTAGCAGTGAACAGTTAGCAGTTATTTCTCATTTTTCATTTCTTATTTCTCATTTTTCATTTTTCATTTCTCAATTTTATTTACAATGAAAACAACAACTTTAAAAGAACTTATTTTGGGAATCCTTATCTTGATTCCTGTTGTGTATTTGGCGATGCAATGGGGAAATATCCCCGAAATTGTGCCTACGCATTGGGGCATAGACGGCAAAGTAAATGGATTTAGTTCCAAAAACACCTTGCTCGGACTTGTGTTAGGTTTGCCTATTTTGGTTTATCTTATTTTGCGTTTTGCTCCCAAAATAGACCCCAAAAAAGAAAATTATGCGATATTTGGGGAAACCTATTATCGGTTACGTTTGGTGTTAGGCATTTTTATGTGCTTTGTTATATTTGCTATTTTGTATGGAAGCCAGCATCCTGAAAATAATTTTATGTCAAAATGGGTTTTAGTCGGAGTAAGCCTTCTCTTGGCTGCTATTGGCAATTATCTCCCTACCCTAAAACCGAACTGGTTTGCAGGAATACGCACGCCTTGGACGCTTTCTAATGAAGAAGTCTGGCGCAAAACGCATCAATTCGCAGGGAAAATATGGTTTTGGGGCGGAATCGTAAGCGCCATTTTGGGCGCAATCTTGCCCGAAACCTATGCCTTTTATGGCTTTCTGGGAATCGTTTTGGGCATTACACTTTTTCCTATATACTATTCGTATCGGGTCTTTCGCAAGAAGGCAGAGGGAATTGAAAATTGAAAATGGCTAACTATTCCGCTTGCAGATAAAATCACCGCAGATTTTCACAGATTAGACTTTTGTTTATCTGTGTTAATCTGCGCTATCCTAACTAATTTTCAACTTTCAACTTTCAACTTTCAACTTTCAACTTTCAACTTTCAACTTTCAACTTTCAACTTTCAATTAACTCGAAACCCTTGCCAAGCCCTTTTTTCAATGTCAAAAAGCCAAATAATGCGATTGGCGAAGGCAAAGTTGAAATTGCGCTGCGTAGGAGCCTCTGCGGGCAGCTGAATCGTGCCTGTAAATTCGCCTGTATTTTTTTGGAATAAATATACTTTTTTTCCTTGAAAATCTAATAGGGCGATTTCACCCCCCACAATGCCTGTATAGGCTATCACATTTTCGTTGATGCCATAACTTTCGGGCATGGATTTGAGGACGTAGTCGCCAAGTGCCTCGCCTGTTTTGTGATTGAAACGGTAGATTGCGCCTTCATGAAACATGAGAATTTCATCGGAATCATTGTCTAAGGTCGCTACAGCTTGTGCGTCTGGCTTTTTGAGGTCTTCTATGAGGATTTCGGTTTCGTAGGGAATGCCATTATTGAAAACATAGCGTACAATCGGCTCTTTTCCAAAGCCATTTGCCTCTAATTCTTGCGTTTTGGGGTTGTACCACAAACCGCGAATGTCGGTGTTTACTTTGAGGGCTTCGCCTACAGCTTTTCCTTTTTCATCGAAGGCTTGCAAAGGGAAGTATTTGTTTCCTGCAAAAGCAGCATAATATCTTTTATTTTTGCTCACAAAAGCTACGCCACCGCCATTGTAGCCGTCTCCTTCGGGCATTTGAAGGGAAAACGCGTATTGTGCTTTGAGTTGATGCGAAACCTTGACTACCGTAGAAGTCGTGCGGCAGGCAGATAGGCACAAGAGGAAAATGGCTAACAGTTCAAAAACCAATTTATGAGTAAATGCTTTTTTAAAAATCGTCCCACTATCTAAATTTGCCAACATATTTTGAAAAATATTAAAGTTATGCCACAAAGATACAAAATAACTACCATTTTTCCACAAAATTCAGCTATTTTTTTTTTGCTAAACGGTGGTACTCGGCAATATATATGTTAGTGGTGTTTTTCTCTTTTTTCTACGCATGGACTTTGTTTGTAGTCACTTGAATACAATAGCTTGAAAACATTCCACCTCTACGGCTTCTCCATTATGAAGAACTTTATCCAAGAAAGAAACATTTCTGAACAGGACATTCAAGATGCAATTCATTCCTTATTCCTTCGCTTTTAAAAATCTGTAGCGTTTTCAGTATTAATGGTAAATAATAGACAAATATCTGAAATGTTAGGAAGTATTCCAAATACTTTGCGTTTTCTAAGGATAAAAATAAGGCGTATCTTTGCGCTTCATTTCATGCAGAGTTGAGCAGATGGGGACGCAGATTTGGCACTTCGGCTACGCTCAGTGTCCAAATCTGCTCAACTCTGCGGTTAAATCTGCTCAACTCTGCGTGAACCTAAACACTTACATATGCGCACAATCGCCTTAATGTTTGGCGGCAAATCGCCCGAACACGACATCTCTATTCGTTCTGCCCGCAATATTTATGGGGCAATAGATAAAAATAGCTTTCAAATAATGCTGCTCGGCGTGGGCAGAAGTGGAAAATGGTATGAAATACAAGTAGCTGATTTTGAAGCAGATGACTTTGAAATTGACGAAAAAGGTTCTCCTTTATCCCTCATTCCTGGCGTACCAACAGGGCAGCTACATCGCTTGACAGATGGCGCAATTTTGCCCCATATAGAAGCTGTTTTTCTCATTATTCATGGACCAAATGGCGAAGATGGCACGATTCAAGGCTTACTTTCGCAGCTCAATCTGCCTTTTACGGGACCGGGAGTTATGGCTTCTGCCATTGCGATGGACAAAGATGTGTGCAAAAGGCTCTTTTTGCAAGCAGGCTTGTTGTCTGCGAATGCCCTGATTTTTCAGCGACACGAGTTGGATAGCATTGATTATGCCGCAGTTTGCAACAAATTAGGCAGCCCTGTTTTCATCAAACCTGCCAATATGGGTTCGTCGGTAGGCGTGAGCAAAGCCACAAATGCCGCCGAATTTGTCCGAGCAGTTTCCCTTGCTTTTCAGTTTGATAGCAAGATTTTGATAGAAGAAATGTTGGTAGGCAGAGAATTAGAGTGTGCTGTTTTGGGAAATGAATGCCCCGAAGCGAGCGGCGTAGGCGAAGTTGTGGTACTGCGCGGCTTTTATGATTATGAAAGTAAATATCTGACAGATGCCGCAAAAACCATTATTCCTGCGGAAAATATATCCGAATCTGCCCTGCTCAAAATCCGTATGGTCGCCCGTCAAGCCTACGAGGTCTTAGGCTGCGAAGGCTTGGCAAGGGTAGATATGTTCTTGACGGCAGAGGAGGACGTATATATAAATGAAATCAATACTTTGCCGGGTTTCACCTCTATCAGCATGTATCCGAAGTTATGGGAGGCAGAAGGACTTGCTTATCCCAAATTAATTGAGGAGTTGATAGCCTTAGCGATTGCGCGCAAAGAACGGGAAGATGGCTTGCAAAGAAGTAGGTAGGGTTGGGCTGGTTTCGGTCTGTAATAGAGTGGCTCACTTTTAAAAAGTGAACCACTCTATTATAAAAAAGGCTGCTCACTATGAGCAGCCTAAGAGGAATGTCTTTTCGGTTAATATTGTCTTATCGCTAAAAATGAGACGAATAAAGGTCGGTTCTAAGAACGGAGTAGGAGGTTTTTGTTGAGGAAGAAGGAAAGAAAGAAGCTACTTATTGTTAGGTTCAGTCCCAGATACTTTCTTCTGTTCACTGCTAACTGATGACTGCATCAGGCTTGTGCCACAAAGGTGCTGCCACTTGGGTTCATCAATACTGCCACGAGTTGCGAGAAAAGGTCTTGGGAATCAGTAGGTTGCATTGCCAACAAATCGGAATAATGCGAGGCTTGTTGGTCGTACTCATCTACTAATTTCTTGCCTTTTTTGGTCAAAGTAATCAACACAGAACGTCTGTCTTCTTTGGAATTAACCCTTTTGATAAGCCCCATTTCTTCGATTTTATCGACCAAACTGGTGAGGGTACTGAACTTAATGCCAAAAGTTTCGCCGATATGTTTCATTTTTTGTGCGCCGTTCTTGTCCACATATAAAATAATTTCCATTTCGGTTTCAGTGATGTCATACAGATGTCTTATGTAGCTTTGATGCTGTCTGAATGCATCACGTAAGGTAAGCAATTGCTGCTTGATTGCCGAAATTCTTTCGGACATGCCGTTTGATACGAGGTCATGTGTCATATTTTGTACTAAATTAAAGGTTGATGTGTTGGTCCGAGATTGGTCTATCATTAGTTGCCGCTGCAAATATACGAATATTTTTATAAAACTATACAAATATGTAGGTTTTTTTTCATTTTTTTTATAATGTGGTTTTCCCAAAAAAACGAATAAGCAAAATGTTAGGTAATGTGAAAGATATGTTGAAGGACAATTCGGCAAACCACACGAACATAAGGTACAAATTTGGGCAGTTTCTTTTTATTTAACATACACAAGCAAATTTGTACAAATATATAACGTACAAAACAGGAAAATTAGTTGTTTATATGGAAAAATATACGCAAAATGCCGGGAATTTTCCTTTAAACAGGTCATTTCTTCAAGAAATGACCTGTTTAAAGGAAAATCTTAACCCTACAAACGGGTATAATCCTCCTGTTTGGTTGAGTTTTTGACGGGGAGTTGTGAACTATGCTCACGATAAAAAAAGACATTCTTTCCGATATTCCATTTTTTTCCGTATTTTTGCAGATACTTAGATAACGATATTAGGACTTGGTAAGCCCATTTAAGGTTAATAGGGGGGCGCACCTTTGAAAGCTGCGCCCCCCTGCAAACCTACCAATACATTATGTCGTCATCAAACTATGCGTTTTTCCAACTCTCAACTTTCAACTTTCAACTACATACAAGATTTTAATGCATATTTTTTTATGAAACGAATAGCTATACATTTTTTGCTGCTTACGCTCACTTTTTCGCTTTCTGCGCAGTTGCTCAACTGGGATTATGAGAGCATTGCCACCGACTTGCAACAGTCTGGGCAGCATCCCGACATGATTATAGACCCTGCAACGGGCAATATTCATGTTTCTTTTTGGGACGAAAACAGTGATAGATTGGCGTATGCACATCGCAATAAAAGTACTTATACTTGGTCTGTAGAATATCCAGATATGACCGATTTTGGCGGGTATGCCTCTGCTATCACCTTAGATGCAAGCGGAAAAGTGCATATAGCGTATTACAAAAATGAGGTAGGAACGGCATATCTCAAATATGCTACCAATAAAACAGGGGCATGGGTGGCTACGCAAGTAGCGGATACTGTGCTGGGGGTGTATGGCTTAGAAACGGACTTTGGAAAGCATTTTGTCTTATCTGCCGACATTGCTATTCGCCCGAATGGGCAGCCTGTGATTGTCTGTTTTGATGCAACGGCGCAAATTGACCCTAATCTTGCTTCTTGCCCTTATATCAATTATGACCTCAATATTTTTTGCGCCCTCAAAGCAGGAAATACTTGGACAAGCTACCATCTTCCGCCCGTACCCTGTCATGGTGGACCTAATTCGCTATGTTCAACGGAGGGAGATAGATATGGGGAATTTCTCCAATTGCAGGAGGCAGGAAATGGGAAATATGACATTATCACCAATTCGTATTTGAATGGAAAGGTGATATCTTTGCGCGCAAATGACAATACCCTCACAACTTGGACAAAGCGTGTCATCGACAACGAAGACCGCTTTTTGGCGACTCCAGACTCTGCTGTAATAGGGCTTAGTTACGTCTATCGTTCTTTTGAGCATATACATTCTGCCAAAGTCCGCCCCGATAGCAGCGAAACCTATATGATTTATGGCTATTCTGATTTTTTTGGAGAACAAGCAGCCGATAACAAAAAGCAATTTTATATTGCCAAAGTCAAATTAGATTCAGTAGGAATGATGGGCTATAGCCCTGTGTATGAGGCGGTTTATCCCAATACCAACATTCCGCCGACCTATCCCGGCACCACATATCGCAACTATTTCAGCATTGCGCCTGTTACGGACAATCTCATTTATTTTGCCTACCAAAATGTAACTACTTCGGAATTGATAGTAGAACATAGCTCAAATGCCATGTTATCTTGGACAAAAGAGGTAATAAAAACGGGCTTTAACACAAATGCTACCTTGCATACAGGCATTTATCGTGCGCCCGCAGCCATTGGCTTAGATTCTTTGTACCTCTTGATGTATGATGTTGCAGAGGGCAGAATGAAAATGGCGGTGCGAAATACAGACCCTTTGCTCGTGGCTTGGAAATGGGAGAATGTTACCCGTAATGAGCTAAGAGGCAACTATTTAGGCTCACAAATTTGGCGAAATGGCGCAAATGACAAGGTGCATGTTGCGTATGATGAGCGATATAGTGGGCAGGTGCATTATGCCTTAAAAGATGGAAATGCGGCTTGGACAACGGAAATGATTGAGGCAGATGCGGTAAAAGCGGCTGATGTGAAATTGGTACTGAAATCTGCTACAGAGCCTATTGTGGTTTATCCCCAAAAAGCGGACAATCACCTTGTATTGGCAAGAAAAGTAGGCGCAAATTGGCTCAAAACCAATATCGATACTTTGCACAAAGCCCGCGAAATCTCTGTAGTTTATGCTAATAACAAAGTGCATATCGCTTATTATGATGCGCAGGAAAAGGCTTTATTTTATACAAATGCTGCTCCTACTGCCACAACTTGGACGAGTGAAGTCATAGATAGCAGTTCCAATATGGTGGGACGATATCCCGATATGGTGGCGGAAACCAATGGTAATCTGCATCTTAGCTACATCGATTCGGACAAAGGGAGGCTTGTATATGCCTTCAAAACGCCGGCAGGAAATTGGACGATAGACACGAGTATCACTACCCCCAATTTCGACTATTTGTGTGCTTCGCCCAGCATCAAAGTTACTTCTACAGGCAAGCCCATCATCGCCTTTTATGTTACGAATAAAAATAAAATGTATCTTGCCGAAAAACTCAATGGGACATGGGTACTTTCCGTAGCCAAAGACTTTTTCAGCAGTTCCATTTATGCCAATCCCTTAGATTTGATTTTGGACAGCCTCAACCATACGTGGATATTGTACAATTATCCGAGCAACTTTGGCAATGATATTCGGCTTACGGGAAGAGATTCTTGGGGAACGTGGTTTGATGCGGCGGTCATCAACAATGATGGGCAGATTGGCAATACCTTTGATTTTCATATTGTCGGAACCGATTTTTATATTTTGGGCAAAAAAAATGCCTTTGAGGACAATGGGGTAGCTATGATGAGGGTAACAGGCGGCTCTTTGGTAGATATGGAAATGCTGACTTTGTTGCAAGAAAATCCTTGTCTTATTTATCCCAATCCTGCCAATGAGGAGGTGAATTTCCGCCTAAACAACCCGCGCAATCAGCCGCTTGCCATTCGCTTATATGACTTAAATGGCAGACTGATTCATACGCTTACGGATGGACTTTGCGAAGAAGGGGAGCATATATATACGTTCAATGTCCGCGACTTGCCCACAGGTATGTATGTGTGTGCATGGACGGTGGGCAACAAAAATATTGTGCAGAAATGGACGGTTAAGTAGTTGAAAGTTATAAGTTGAGAGTTGAAAGTTAATATAAGTTTATCATAATCAATAAGATATATCTAAAATATACGTTTAGAATATTTCTCACTCGTACTTATGAAATAGGCTTAGGATTATTTTGTTGGGCTAAGAGTGGCGCGCTTTTGAAAAGTGCGCCACTCTATTTATATACACGAACCTAATTGCATTATAAAGATTTTTTTTTACTTTTGCCCCGCTTAATATTTCTTTATTGTAATATATTTTTTAGCATAATTTTTGATAGAATGAATATATGATACCAATCCATACAAATAGCGAAAGCCGAAGATGGGCTATATATTTTACCCTCATAATGAGTGGGTTAATGCTATTTGCTATTTATAATATCCAACAAAAACAGGGAACAAAAACAGGTGAAACCATCGAAAAAGACCAAGGGAGAACGATTGTGTATGGCAAAGATGACCAAGTTGTGTTCCAAGAAGTGATAGTACAGGATAGCTTTATTGAGCGAAAAACATGGTATTCAACGGGCAAACCGAAGACGGAAATTCATTTTACCAAAGGTTTTCTCAAAGATATGCTCAATGGCGAGAAGGTAGAATGGTATGAAAATGGGCTTAAAAAGAGCCATTATTACTTTCTCAATGACAAGCCTGACGGCACGATTCGAGAATGGCATCTTTCGGGGAATCTCAAAAAAATAGGCTTTTATTCGCATGGAAATATGTGTGGACGATACCAAGAATGGCATCAAAATGGACTCCCAGCCATACAAGGAATGTTTCAATTTGGGAAAAAATATGGGGTATGGACGTATTGGGATATACAGGGAAAACGGCTGCGGACGGAACATTATGGGCGCGCAGATTTGCGCACAGACAAGCATTGAAAATGCAACAGGCTTCCTATACCTCGAAGGGTTAGGAAGCCCGCACACGAAAATTCCACGCCTCGAGTACTGCTGATTTTTTGGCTAAGGAATGAAACGTAAATAAGTTGATGATTTTATAGTCCCGTAGGGACGCGATATTTATAGGAAAAACATGTCCCGCCACCTCTCTTGTTTTTCGTGCAAGCACGAAAAACGGAATAAATTGGGGGAATTCCATTTTCTATAAATATTTCGTGCCTACGGCACTAAGAAATGCTCAAAATGACTGTTGTAACTAAATCGCCAAGTTATTTATTTTTCAATCCTAAGAAGGATACATTGGGCTTGTATAATCTTGATGCGTTGTTGTAGTTATCAAATTTCGGTTTAAGTTTTGAAGCCTTGTTTGAGACAAACACAAAATCCCGAAGTTATTGTGAAATAACTTCGGGGTATATTGTCTTAGGGAGAAGCGAAACTAAACTTCTTCTTTTCCTTCGAGGTATTGCTGCCCTTTGTAATGACCGCTTGTGAGGTTTACTCTGTGATACAAAGTAGCCTCTTTAGAAATGGGGTCTATGTAGAATGTTCTCCCCGTCAATTTGTCGTGCGTTCTACGCTTATCTCTACGTGTACGAGATACTTTCCGTTTTGGATGTGGCATGAATTATAAATTGAGAATTGAAAATTAAGAATTGAACAATTAACGCTTATCGCTGCTAACTGTTTACTGCTAACTGTTATCGCTTACACCTGTAATATATTGCATAATTTTGGGGTCGCATTCTTCCGAGATGTCTTCGTGTACATTTCGGAAAGGAACTGCGATTCCAATAAAATCGTATAAATCTTGAACTAAACTGATATATGGCTCACTTTCAGCTATATAAATGACTTCCATCTCCTCTGTTTCGTCCATTTTTTTGGAAAAAGAATAGATGATTCTTTGCTCCGAAACTATCGGAATCTTGATAAGTTCAAGGCATCTATCACAAGCTACCTGCACCCAGCCTTTCAACTGAAAGGTTGTATCTAAATGGGAAAGATACTTATGTACAGTTAGGACTGCTTCGACTTCGCAATCTTCTATATAAGTTGTTTCAAAATGCGTCAAAAATTCGTTGTTTACTAAGAATTTTTCTTCATTATGTCCCATGTTTAATTTGGGAACTGCTAAGGAGTATTGCCTTTCGAATGCCTTTTTCACTTTTTCGCCTATCTTGAAGTTGCTGTGAGGCTATATTTCAAGAAAAATATATGCCTTTTGGAAAAGAGAGCGCAAAGGTAGGTGTTTTTTTTGGATAAAAAAACCTTTTTATAAGTCTTTTTTCTTTGGGCTAAAAAAAATGATATTTTTGGCACGCAGATGAACGCAGATGTGGCAGATTTCGCAGATGTTGTACAGTGAGCGTAGCCGAACTGTTATCTGCGAAATCTGCTTTCATCTGCGAAAATCTGCGTGAAATAAGGGCAAGAGACAGAAATAACTTATACACTTTGCAATTGCGCTTCTAATCTGGCTTTCAATGCGCCTTTGCCTGGCGCGCCGACCATTTTATCCACCAAAACGCCTCCTTTGAAAATCAGCAAGGTAGGAATGTTCATTACCCCGTATTTGCCCGAAGTGTTGCTGTTTGTATCTACATCTAACTTACCTATGGTGATTTTTCCTTCATATTCCCCCGCCAACTCCTCAATCATGGGTCCGATGGCTTTGCAAGGACCGCACCATTGCGCCCAAAAATCTACTAAAACTATCTCAGCATTGTTCACTACGTTGTCGAAGTTTGCATCTGTGATTTCGATTGCTTTTCCCATAAAATTAAAAGTTGTGTGTTTCACGCAGATTTTCGCAGATAAAAGCAGATTGCGCAGATGAATCCTA
Source organism: Bacteroidota bacterium (assembly GCA_043751755.1). Classification (GTDB taxonomy): domain Bacteria; phylum Bacteroidota; class Bacteroidia; order J057; family J057; genus JAAFHL01. The sequence goes on from JAYUZN010000717.1 coordinate 11,090, forward strand.
ATGATTGCGTGAACTTGAATCTGCAAATATAAACGTTTATTATAAGATATGGTTGTATCGAGTTCTTTATCAAATCATAAGAATATATTATAAAGGCTGCAAATGTCCTTTCATTCCGCCAAAAAACGCCTCACTTTCTCCAAAAACAAGCTCGGATTCTCGGCATGAAGCCAATGTCCTACGCCCTCCATTACCTCAAATTGCGCCAAAGGAAAATGAGAGCGAATTGCCGCATGGTCTGATTCCAAAATATAGGAGGAATTTCCGCCTGAAAGAAACAAGGTAGGTTTTTCAAAGATTTCGGGAGAAACTCCTGCCAAAATAGCCGAATAATTGTCCAAAATGGCAGGAAAATTGAACTTCCATATAAACTGATTTTCTGCATCTCTGCCTAAGCCTTTGAGCAAAAATTGTGTAGTAACGACATCATTTTCAAGTTTTTGCATCAAAAATGCTTCTGCCGCCTTGCGAGAAGGAATAGCAGACAAATCGATGCTTGTCAAAGCCTCAAGTACGGCGGTATGATGGGGCAGATATTGTTTGATGCCCATATCTGCCACAAGGAGCTTGTCCACTTTTTCGGGATAAAGTCCAGCAAATTCCATAACGACCTTTCCGCCCATAGAATGTCCCAACAAATGCGCAGACAAAATGCCTTCTGCTTCCATCAATTCATACAAATCCTCCGCCATGACCCGATAATCAAAGCTATCACTATGCGGCGAGCGACCATGATTGCGCAGGTCTATGAGATAGACGCTATAATCCGCCTCCAAATTGCGGGCATGCGTAAGCCAGTTGTCAAGTGAGCCGAACAAGCCATGCAGAATGAGAAGGGCGGGCCCTTGTCCGTAGGATTTGAAGTTTAGTTTCATTGTTTTTCGCGCAGATTTTCGCAAATTTTAGCGCAAAGATAGGGGATTTCGTAATAGAATATATAATTTTGCAGAAATATTGGTTACTAATTACGTCTGCGAAAATCTGCGAGGCATCTGCGAAAATCTGCGAGAACCTACATAACATAGTGAAAACACTTTTTTTTATATTCATTTTTTTATATAGCAGCCTATCTGCCCAGCAAAATCTCTCTTTTTCCCGAAAAATATATGACAAAACAGAGCATTTTTTGGAAAAAGACAGCCTTCCTAATCGCAAAAAACAATATATGTTGAATGGATTTACAGGGGGCGTATATTTGGGAATGGCGGGTTATTTGGGGGCAGTTTGGTATTCACCGAAGGATTTGGGCAAATTTCATTTCTTTGAAGACTCGCACGAATGGCTGCAATTAGACAAAGCTGGGCATATGTTGGGGGGCTACACAAGTACCAAATGGATGATAGATGCCTATACATGGACAGGAATGCCGCGCAAAAAAGCCATTTTGCTCGGCGGCGGCGTAGGCATGTTGGCGATGAGCAGCATAGAAGTCCTTGACGGATTTGGGAAAAAATGGGGCGCTTCTTGGACAGATGTTGGGGCAAATGCGATAGGCGTATCTTTGGCAATGGCAAATCAATTGCTTTGGAATGAGTACCGGATTCAGCGAAAATACAGTTATATGCCGTCTGTTTATACAAGGCATGACTCTGTGGCAAAATATGGGAATGCCTTGGGAATGAACCTTCCTGAATGGATTTTGAAGGATTATAATGGGCAGGTACATTGGTTGAGTTTTCGAGTTCATTCATTTTTGCCCGAAGGCAATTTCAAACACTATTATCCGCGATGGCTCAATGTGGCAGTAGGCTATGGCGGAAATGGCATGATTGGCAGGTATTGTCAAACAGGCGACATTATAGGCGTAAATTGCGACCCACAATCCGTGATAGATGCCCGCGAATATCGGCAATACTACCTCGCCTTTGACATAGATGTGTCAAATGTCAAAACGAAATCTAAAACGCTCAATTCTGTGTTGAGTATGATAAACATGTTTCGGATTCCCTTGCCTGTATTAGAAATGGACAGATTTGGGATAAGGGGGGCGATAAGGTGAGTCAATTTTTGTGAAACTATTTTAAAAATATCCCATTTTCTATGCAAAAAACATCCTTCATTTTCTTATTCTTGTCTTTACAGTCCCTTCTCCATGCGCAAGCCCCTGTTGTCTTAGGCATTCAAGACGCACATTATCAAAAATTGGGCATGACTAAAACCCACATCGAAGCTTGGGAAGATGCTATGCGGACTTCGGGCGGTAGAAACACTTTTGAATGGTGGTATTTTGATGCAATGTTATCAGATAGTTCTAAATGAGTGGTAGTTTTTTATACAAAGCCTGTACAAGAGGTAGCTTCTGCCCAAATGAAGCCTTGTATTTTGGTTTCTTGGACAAAGAAAAATGGGATTCATTATAGCAAAATGCACCTTTTGGAGAAAGAGGAATACGCTTTTTCAAAGGAAAAATGTGAGATAAAAATCGGCAAATCTTTCCTAAAAGGGGATTTACATAAGTATGAGGTTCATTTAGATTTGCCTGATATACAAGTAGATATGACTCTAATAGGCGAAGTTCCTGCGTGGAGACCTGGCACAGGGCATGTTTTTTTTGGCAAAAAAGAAAAACAGTTTTTTGCGTGGCTGCCTGCTGTTCCCAAAGGAAAAATAACAGGTACTTTTTCCTACAAAAACGAAACAAAACAACTCACAGGTTCGGGCTATCACGACCACAATTGGGGCAATGCGAATATGTATTATTTGATGAATCACTGGTATTGGAGCAGAGTGGATATGGGGGAATATACGATAATTGCCAGCCAGATTGTGGCGCAAAAAAAGTTTGGATATGCGCAAGTTCCTATTTTTATGGTGGCAGAAAATGGCAAAATCTTGGCAGATAGTGCCGTTGAATACCTGAAATTTGTGCCAACAGAACGGGAAATAGAGCCTTTTTCTAAACGTCCTTTGTACCAAAAAATCATTTTCAACTATGATTCTCCTACACAAGCCTATATTTTGACTTTGCAGCAAAAAGAGGTTATCGAAAAAAGGCAGTTTTTGGAGGCTTTGCAGGGTTTCAAAAAGAGAATCGCCCTTTTATTGCAGATAAATTCTACCTATCTGCGCATGACAGGCGAGGCTACACTTTCGGTTTCCAAACAAGGCAAAACGGAAAACTTGAAGGGGGAGGCGATATGGGAGCAGTTTTATTTTGGGGAGAATATAGATTGAGTTGTGGGTTCATGCAGATTTTCGCAGACGGGTATATAAAATCCCAAAAAAAGCCTACTTTTGCAGCTTAACTATTCCATTCCATACAAATGAAAACAAAATACGCCGCTACAGACATCAATTTCAACAAAAATGAAGATGCTTATCGTGAGTTGATGCGACAACTCAATGCCAAATTGGACATTATCAAAAAAGGGGGAGGCGAAAAAGCCACTGCCAAACACAAAGCAAAGGGTAAAATGACGGCGCGTGAGCGTATAAAAATGCTGATAGATGGCGGTTCTGATTTTTGGGAAATAGGAGCTTTGGCGGCGGACGGCATGTATGAGGAACAAGGCGGCTGTCCTGCGGCGGGCGTAGTATGTGGAATTGGGGTAGTAGAAGGGCGCAGGGTGATGATTGTGGCGAATGATGCGACCGTAAAAGCAGGGGCTTGGTTTCCGATGGCTGGCAAAAAGAACCTTCGTGTGCAGGAAATTTGTATGGAAAACCTCTTGCCTATCATTTATTTGGTGGACAGTGCGGGCGTGTTTTTGCCTATGCAAGCCGAAATTTTCCCTGATAAAGAACATTTTGGGCGTATTTTTAGAAATAATGCCATCATGAGCAGCATGGGAATCATGCAAATTGCGGCTATTATGGGACCTTGCGTGGCAGGTGGCGCATATCTGCCCATTATGAGTGATGAGGCTTTGATTGTGGACGGAACGGGGTCTGTGTTTTTGGCGGGTCCGTATTTGGTGAAGTCTGCGATTGGCGAAGATGTGGCAGAAGAAGTCTTGGGCGGCGCAACGATGCACTGCGAGGTGTCGGGCGTTACCGACTACAAAATGGCAAATGATACCGCTTGTTTGGAAAAAATAAGGTCTCTCGTTTCCAAAATCGGCGAAAAACCCAAAGCAGGTTTTCATCGAGGAAAACCGCAAAACCCTGAATTTGACCCTAAAGAATTGACGGGAATTATGCCCGTAGAACGCTCAAAACCCTACGAAACCCGCGAAATTATAGAACGTATTATAGATGCCGATTCTTGGGACGAATATAAACAAGGTTATGGGCAAAGCATCATCACAGGCTATGCACGTGTAGAGGGTTGGGCGGTCGGCATTGTGGCAAATCAGCGGCAGGTTATCCGTTCTGCCAAAGGAGAAATGCAATTTGGCGGGGTTATATATTCGGATAGTGCCGATAAAGCTGCCCGTTTTATCATGAATTGCAACCAAAAACGGATTCCTTTGGTGTTTTTTCAAGATGTAACGGGCTTTATGGTGGGGTCTCGTTCAGAGCAGGGGGGCATTATCAAAGATGGCGCAAAAATGGTAAACGCAGTCGCAAATTCGGTTGTGCCAAAATTTACTTTTATAACAGGCAATTCGTATGGGGCAGGAAATTATGCCATGTGCGGAAAAGCCTACGACCCGCGCCTCATTTTTGCTTGGCCTACTGCACAAATTGCGGTTATGGGAGGTGCGCAAGCGGCAAATACTTTGTTGCAAATTCAAGTTGCTTCGCTCAAAGCCAAAGGGCAGGAAATCGCACCCGAAGAAAAACAAAAACTTTTGTCAGAAATAACAGAAAAATACATAGCGCAAACCAGCCCTTATTATGCGGCTTCTCGCTTGTGGGTGGACGGGATAATCAATCCCTTGGATACCCGAAAAATCATTTCTGTAGGCATAGAAATCGCAAATGGCAATCCCGAAGTCAAGCCCTTTAATTTGGGGGTTATACAGACATAGGAACAAAAATTAAATAACTTGCCATTTTTATCACCTCTAAGGCACGAACGAAGAAACACGAAGTTATAGGGTAAAAGAAGATATTTAAGCCACACTTTTTCTTTCTTAGTTTCCTTTGTGCCTTAGTGGTAAATTATAAGATTATTCTTTTCGTATTCCTAAAATGTGTCCTTCTTGTTTTTGAAAGGCATATTAACGCTTTTTTTGCAATTATTGGCAGAAATCTCCCCCACAACTTGTATATTTGCGCCAAAAATATACACATACACTCATGCAACTACAATTTCCTCGTCAGATTTCGACCTATAGCGGCAAAGTTCGGGACGTTTATAATATAGCAGATGCCTTGATGGTTATCGTGGCTTCTGACCGCATTTCTGCCTTCGATTATATTTTGCCCCGCACGATTGCGCATAAAGGGCAGGTGTTGAATCAAACGGCGGCGCATTTTTTTGAGGCGGTAGATTTGCTTGTGCCTACGCATGTACTCGCTGTGCCTGATGCAAATGTTACGATTGGGCTGCGTTGTCAAGCCTATCCGATAGAAATGGTGGTGCGCGGCTATCTTGCAGGGCATGCGTGGCGGCAGTATTCGGCAGGAAAAAGAGAGGTCTGTGGGGTAAAATTGCCCGAAGGTTTGCGCCAAAATGACAAGCTACCTACGCCTATCATTACCCCTACTACCAAGTCGCATATTGGGCATGATGAGGATATTAGTGAGCAGGAAATCATGAAATCTAATTTGGTAGAAGCCCATGAATATGCGGAAATGAAGCATTATGCCTTAGAATTGTTCCATAAAGGTACAGAAATGGCGGCGGAAAGGGGCTTGATTTTGGTGGATACAAAGTATGAATTTGGGACTTTTGACGATAGAATTTATGTGATAGATGAGATTCATACCCCTGATTCTTCGCGCTATTTTTATGCAGAAGGCTATGCAGAAAGGCAGGAAAAAGGCGAAGTGCAAAAGCAACTTTCTAAGGAATTTGTGAGAGAATGGCTGATTGCACATCATTTTCAAGGCTTAGAAGGGCAGATAATTCCCGAAATGCCTGACGAATTTGTGACAAATACTTCTGAAAGATATATAGAGTTGTACGAAAAAATAACAGGAACGGCTTTTATTCCTGCCGATATGACGAATGTAAATGAGCGAATTATGGATAATACTTTGCCTGTTTTGACGGAATTCCTGAAGAATATGTAAGGTAATAGAGCAATATGTCTGCCATTATTTTTTTACCTTTTTTCTTGTCCCGTAGGGACAAAATGTCGGTAGAAACACGCGTATTTCCCCCCATTTTTATTCGATTTTGAAAAATCATGCTGGGAATTGGTCCGTTTTTCTTAGGGCTACCGACATTTTGTCCCTAACGGGACAAAAGAACGAAAAATGGCAGACAGGTTGAATAGAGTGACTCACTTTTAAAAAGTGAGCCACTCTATTACAGCACTCACCGCTGGTGCAAGCGTCCGCTTGTACCTCCTTTCTTGAAGCGTCCGCTTCCAACTGCGAAGCGGACGCTTCAAGTAGCTACCACAAGCGGACGCTTGCGGCAGCAAGCGGCAGCAAGCGGCAGCAAGGCAGCTCTACTTGGGAATATTTAGCACAATTTTATTCAAGATGTTTTTTTTCAAAAACACATACTTTTCTCCTTAGAAAAAACTACATTTGTAGGCGCATTTTCATTTCGACTTCGCTCAATGACCACTGCCAAAAAACAACCTCATAATAGACATGACCAATATCAAATATCTCTCCATTTTCCTTTTGTGTGTGGCACTCTCTATAAGTGCCTCCGAATCCTCGAATATTACCGATTCTATTCATTTTTTGAAATATAAAAACCATGCTGCAGACGAAACACAATGGGCTGATAGTGTGCTACTTACCCTTTCTACCAAACAAAAAATAGGGCAACTGATGATGACTGCTGTCTTTGGTAGGGAAGAGGGCGGACAGGACATTGAAACCCGTAATTTGATAGAAAACTACCATATTGGCGGACTTATTTTTATGAAAGCTGACCCTGCCATACAGGTAAACCTCACGAATCGTTACCAAAATTATGCTCGTCTGCCTTTGATGATTGCGCAAGATGCGGAATGGGGTATGAATATGCGTATGCCGAATGTTATTCGCTATCCGCACAACATGACTTTGGGCGCGATTCGCAATGATTCACTTTTGTATAAAATGGGTTTGATGATTGGCGAACAATGCAAAACGGTGGGCGTGCAAATCAATTTTGCCCCTGTGGTAGATGTGAATAACAATCCTGCGAATCCCGTCATTGGCGACCGTTCTTATGGCGAAAATAAGTTCAATGTGGTGCGCAAAGCATGGATGTTTAGCAAGGGAATGATGGACAAAAATATCCTGCCTTGTGCCAAACATTTTCCCGGACATGGCGATACAGACACCGATTCGCACAAGGATTTGCCCACAATTCCGTTCACAAGGGAGCGTTTAGATACGGTCGAGCTATATACTTTCCAAAAAATGGTGGAATATGGTATGCCTTCTATGATGGTTGCGCATTTGTTTATTCCTGCCTTAGACCCTACGCCCAATCGCCCTTCTACGCTTTCTCCCCTGATAATCAATGACTTGCTGCGGAAACAAATGCACTATGATGGGCTGGTTTTTACAGATGCACTCAATATGCAAGGAGTCGCAAAGTATTATGCCCCTGGTGAAGTGGAATTGTTGGCATTTAAGGCGGGAAATGATGTTTTGTTATATTCGCAAGATATTCCAAAAGCTGTGAGCCGTATTGAGTTGGCTTTGCAAAGCAAGGAAATCACGCAGGAGGACTTAGATGCAAAAGTGCTAAAAATCCTCAAAACCAAATATCGTCTTGGCTTAAACAAAAGACCTTCTACGCCGTATGGCGGCACATTGGAATATCTCAATTCTGGACAATCCAAAAGCCTTAAAAAAGAATTGTTTGAAGCGGCGGTTACTTTGGTCAAAAATGAAGGAAAACTTGTGCCTTTGAATTCTTTGGAAGGTTTGAACATTGCCTACGTACAAATTGGCGGCACAAAAGGAAATACTTTTTCCCGCACTTTGCAAAAATATGCCTCCGTAAAAGTCTTCAATTTGCCCAAAAACCCTACAGGAGAACAAGTTTCAAGCACTTTGAAAACCTTGCGCAGCTTCACAACGGTGATTGTGGGCGTGTTTGATGTGGAAAAAAAGATAGCTACGAATTTTGGAATAGATGGAATGACAAGCAACTTTTCTAAGCAATTAGCCGCAATTCCCACTATAAATACGATTTTATGCACCTTTGGCAGCCCCTATAGTTTGCGGAGTTTTGGCACAGAAAAGGCTGTTTTTTGTGGCTATGAGGAAGACGAAGATGCGCAAAGAGCCGTAGGTGCTGCGATTTTTGGCGGGCTGATAGTAGATGGGCAGTTGCCTGTAACGGCTTCTGCGCAGTTTAAAGAAGGCATGGGCGAAATTATTCCTGTGGTTACCCGTTTTGGCTTTGCCCTGCCCGAAGAGTTGCAAATGAATAGCTATGTCTTGAACAAAATAGATTCTGTGGCAAATGCCTGTTTTCAAAGACGGGCGGTTCCGGGTTTTGCGGTAGCGGTTATGCGCCGCAACAAAATTGTGTATGAAAAGGGCTTTGGCAAGACGGATTATAGCCTTGCCGCTGATTCTATAGACCCGCTTTATGCTATGTACGACATCGCTTCTGTAACAAAAGTGGTGGTAACTACGACTTTGGCAATGCACTTGGTAGAAAATGGTATGTTAGATTTGGATAAAACTATTTCTGATTATTTGCCTGAATTTAAAAATAGCAATAAATCCTCCCTCACTGTGCGGGAATTGTTGCAACATACGGCGGGCTTAAAGGCTTGGATTCCTTTTTATTTGGACACTTACGAGGCAGGAAGTAAAACGCAACTGCGCAGAGATTTGTACAAAACAGAATATAGTGAATCCTATAACATAGAGGTTGCCCCTCGTTTTTACTTGAATCATACTTATAAAGATAGCATTTGGCAAAAAATCATCCACTCGGAAGTAGGTCCTCGCAGCCATATGGTTTACAGCGATTTAGGGGTCATTATTACAGGAAAAATAATTGAAAGCATTGTAGGAACGTCTTTAGATGACTATTCTTGTACCAATTTCTACCAACCTATGGGCATGTCAAACACTATGTTCAATGCAGGACAAAAGGGCTATGCGCGTTTTTGCGCACCTACGGAAATAGATTCTGCTTGGCGACACAATGTATTGAAAGGCTATGTTCACGACCCTGCTTGTGCCATGTTTGGGGGCGTTACGGGGCATGCCGGGCTTTTTTCCAATGTCTATGATTTGTGCAAATGGGCATTTATGATAAAAAATGGGGGCATTTATGGCAGTCGTGTGTATCTTGACGAGGCGACTATCAAAAATTGGACTTCCAAACAGGTGAGTTATAGCCGCAGAGGAATCGGCTGGGACAAGCCTAATTCTGACCCTGACAGGTCGGGGCAGGTGTCGGGCTATGCGTCAGATGAGGCTTACGGGCATTTGGGCTTTACGGGTACTTCTGTTTGGATTGACCCCAAATATGACCTTGTTTTTGTGTTTCTTTCTAATAGAACCTATCCTTCTTCGCGCCGCACCTTGTTCAACAAGCTGCATGTGCGCAAGGAGGTGATGGATTTAGTGTATGAGTCTATGATGAAAAAAGGGAAAATGGAATTGTGAGTTTTGGCGTGTTTTATCTGCGAAATGTATCGCAATTTAAATTGCAATATTTTTTTATAAAATCAGGACTTATGCAAAACGTGTTTTTATAGTCACGAATTGCACGAATTATGGCTGTTAATTCGTGGCAAAATGCGTAAGTCCTAAAAATGTCATCTTTTCAAAGGGGTATGTCGTTCCTATGTTCTATACTCTGTTGATACAAATTTTCAATAGAGATTTTAACAAGTCTCCGCATAAGTATTTCTGTTATTTTATCTAAGAAATTCTCCTTGGTTACCTCTTTTAAATTTTTATCCTCTTTTTCGCCTATATGACAATATATGTCAACCGGAAATCTGCCTTCTATCCCTTCAACAACTGTCAATATTTTTCGCCTAAAATTGCCCAAATAAGGTGCAACAACATAAAGCATGTAAAGCGCAACGGGCTTAGGAGGTTCTGTGTCCAAATAGGAGTCAATTGCTTCTACCTCCATTTTTAATGCACCACTTGTTGCATCAACAAGCGAGTTTGACTGAGTTAGCAGTAAATTGTATGCTGATTCTTCTGTGGGTTCTGAAAAATCGAGGACTTCCCAAATATTTTTCTCTGTAATTGGATGGGTCATAATGTTAGTTTTAATATTATCGGTAAATGGTCGGAATAATTTGTCTTATCTGGACGACCGAAATCTTTAGTTAGTTTATTATTGTAAATTTTAGTTACAATTTCTACAAATGGTTTGTTTAAATACGGTTTAAGGGTAGGACGCAAAATGATTTGGTCATACATATTCCATTGGTGTGAGATAGGTCCAGATGCTCTATAATAATGTGTCCCAAATGGTTCGGCAAAATCGCCGAAAAAATTCCACATGGGGTTATAAAAGTATTTGGAGTAAGTACCATCAATTGTTCTGCCCGATTTTGCCATTGCATAATTCAAGTCTGACAAAGCATGTATTCCATTTGCATCTACAAGTCCATTTTCAAACGGGTTCATATTAAAGTCTCCTATTAAAATGGTGTTTGAACATTGTGTATCGCTTTCAATTTTGTCAATCGCTTGGGATAATTTTCCACATTCTGATGTTAAACTATCATTCGACCAGTTTATTTTAGAAGGTAAATGAACAGCAATCAGATTGAAAGTGATTATCGTTGGAATAGATACTTTGTGTGCCGTCCAACGAGCTGAAGGATAGAGAGAACTTTTATCTTCAAAATTAGTGTTTTCGTATCTTGAAATAATGGTTAATTTGTTCTTTGCAGATTCTATCCTATAATATTTTGTCCCTAAGGCATTTAATTTATGGATAAATGAAAGCACAATGGAGTCCTTGATTTCAGCTATACAAATAATATCCAACTCTTTTTCACGAGTCAAAGAAACTAAGGAGTCGCTTAGGTCGTTATTGTTAGGCGAATTTACATTCCAAAATCCAATGTTCATATTGTTTGCTTACCATTATTTTATCAATACACAAATCTTTGATATATTAACGCAAAGATAAAATCAAAAATACAACTATCCAAATAATTATACAATTTTTCTGCTTAAAATACAACCCCGAAGAACCCGCAGAAAGCACCCTCAAAAAATCACAGCAAAAACACCTCTGCTTTTCCGCCTTCTACTATCTCAAAAGACACATGTTGTTGCAAGGTTGTAGCCAATCTCATACCCACATAATCAGGGGAAATTGGCATAAGCCGATGCCCCCTATCTACTAATACAAAGGCTTGAATACTCTTGGGTGCATAGCCCAAAATATGCGAAAAAGTGCTTAATAAAGTCCTGCCAGAGTAGAGTACATCATCTATAACAATGACAGATTTGCCTACTAATGAAGGGGCTTCTGAAGCCCAATTCATCAACATTTTGCCTTCGTCATTTCTCTGCATATTTACCTGATAATGAAGGGTTTGAATAGTAGATATTTGGGATAAAAACTCCTGCAAAACCTCCGCAATAAAGCTGCCTTTTTCTTCTATTCCAATCAAAATAATTTCCATTTCCTCAAAATTTCGCTCATAGATTTGATAGGCGACTCGCAGCAGTTTATCCCTAAATTTGGAGTCCGAAAGAATGGCTGTTTTGTTTGGCATGTAAAATATAATTTGGAATATTGAAAATGATGTAATATTTTTGTCCTAAATGTAGAAATTTGGAGAAAAAAAATGGGGAAAATTAGCCTTTTATAGATAATTTGGAACAACTTAATGATTCGAGAAACCAATATATTTATGTAATGTTTTTATTATTATAGCAAAAATTTCAATTATCGAATTGATAAAATTGTGTTTACTTTTTGGCTTAATTTCGACATATAAAATAATGAAACCTGCAAATGCTTTTCTTTCTTCTATGGCTTATTTCTCTCACAAAGGTATATGAAAAATATTTATGTATTCGCATTAATTTTTGCAAGTGCCTTTCCTGCTTGGGCGCAACGCACTGAAATGAATGAAATGTTTGATGGAGAGAAATTTCCCCCTGAACATTGGACCTGCGTGCCTACGATAGATGAAAATGTTTGGAAACAAGAATCTCACCCAAGCAATATCTATGGCAAACGGCGCATGTCGGTGAGTTGTAACAATTATAATCGCATAAGTTCTTCGTTTTTGATTTCTAAAAAAATAGGCTTTACAACTGCCAATAATTATATTTTAGAATTTCAAGAAAAAACAAGCTATAACGCAGCACCGCAGTTTTTGAAGATTCACTTATTATCTGCTCCGCATCCGCAAAAAATTATTCAAACCTTAGCAGATTTCAAGTTGTTGAGCAACTTTGAAACCTTTGACCTCAAACGGATTAATTTTTCGCCTTTTGCCAATGATAGTTTTTACCTTGCTTTTGAATGTTATACAAGCGGAAATCAAATGGGAGCTTTGATTTTGGACAATATTTTGCTCAAAGGCTGCAATGAAGAAGCCTTAGTTTCGCTGAGTCGCTCGCCTTCTTGGGACGCTTCGCCGCCTGCAAATCTTAGTTTTGCATGGTCTTCGGTGTGCAATGCGGCAGGTTATACGATTAGTTATGGCAAAAATGCGCCCGATTTTGATGACCTCGCCAAAGGCTTAGAATTAGGAAATGTCAATATTCATTCCCCCAAAAATCTTCTCCCAAATGAATCTTATGGTTGGAAAATAAGAGCTTATAACAAAGAAAAAAACACTATTTTTGAAAGCGAAACCAACCCTTTTAAGACCGAAAAAATGTGGGATTACTGTAATTGTGCTTCTGCTTCTACGAATTTTGCCTACATTTCGGAAGTTAAGGTAGGTTCTTTTTACAATGGTGATGATAAGCCTTCTTTTTTTACGGATTATAAAAATGTGCCTGTAATTTGTCAACGTCAAGATTCGCTGCCTTTTTCGATAATTATGGGCAATTCGAGCGACGAAGCTTATATAAGCATTTTTGCAGATTGGAATTTTGATGGGGATTTCAAAGATGAGTGGGAGTATGTTTTGACCGAAGAAAGCAAAACAGGAGCGTTTAAAGGGCATTTTACCATTCCTGCAACCGCAAAAGAAGGACTGACCAAAATACGGATAAAAATGGGCTTAGTCGCAGGCGGAAGCGAGCCAAAAGTGCCTTGTGATGCGTTTTATATGGCAGGTGAAACAGAGGATTATCAGATTTTTGTCAAATGAGTTTTGCGCAGATTTAACCGCAGTTTACGTTTAGTAAGGTGGCGCACTTCTCAAAAGTGCGCCACCTTACAAAGCTACAATCCTAATACAGCACCCGAAACTTAATCGTATCTTCTATTGCTTTGAGTGCGTCTATGACTTCGGGGATATATTCTTTATTAATATCCGTAATAACATAACCCAACCATTCATTTGTTTTCAAAAACTGCCCTTCAATATTGATGTTATGTGTGGCAAGCGTATTATTAATTTTTGCCAAAATTCCCGGCACATTTCTATGAATATGAATGAGTCTATGCACATTTTTTTGCTGTGGCAGTTGAATATTTGGGAAATTAACCGCCCCAAAAGTATTCCCCGTATTCACATATTCAATGATACGTGCAGGCACATATTCCGCAATATTTTGCTGCGCCTCCTCCGTACTTCCGCCAATATGTGGGGTAAGAATCACATTTTCCAGTCCCCTCAATTCCGAAATAAAAGGTTCTTGATTGTTGAACGGCTCATAAGGAAAAACATCTATACCCGCCCCTGCGATTTTTCCGCTTTTCAAGTGCTTGACTAACAAGCCAATATCTATAATAAAGCCCCTACTTAGGTTGAGAAAAATGGAACCCTTTTTCATTGCTTTAAATTCCTCTGCTCCAAAAAATAGCGCGTTTTCCTTGCGCCCGTCCACATGCAAAGTAACGACATCAGCTTTTTTGAGCAAATCTTGCAAAGAATTACATTTTTTAGCATTGCCCAATGCCAATTTTTCTACCACATCATAATAATACACCTCCATGCCCAACGCCTCTGCCAATACAGAAAGTTGTGTGCCAATATTCCCATAGCCCACAATTCCCAACTTTTTGCTCCGCACCTCAAAACAATCTTTCGCAGATTTGTTCCATTTTCCTGCGTGAAGCTGCTCATTCATGGCAGGAATTTTGCGCATAAGCATAATTATTTCGCCCAACGCCAATTCCACAACGCTGCGGGTATTGCTATACGGCGCGTTGAAGGCAATCGTCCCCAAATCTGCCGCAGCTTTGAGGTTCATTTGATTCGTACCAATGCAAAAAGCCCCCACAGCAATCAAGCGATTTGCATGAGAAAGCACTTTTTCGGTCAGTTGCGTTTTGGAACGAATGCCCAAAATAGAAACGCCTTGTATCTTCTCGCACAATTCTGCCTCCGTAGGCGAGCCTGCCAGCGTTTCCACCTGATAGCCCTCTTCCTTAAAACGCTCCACTGCCTTTGCATGAATATTTTCTAACAATAGCACTTTAATCCGATTTTTGGGATAAGATAAGGACATTTGTAAATGATTTATGTATAAAAACTCGTCAAAAGTAGGCAAAACATGGTCAGCATTTGCCAAAATTCCGGGACGCAAAATATTTTCGGTAAAGGCATAAAAGCGATGCGCAATGCCACTTTCTTTTGCTTCATAATCGGTGTAAGAATCGCCTATAACATAGATTTCGCCTTCCAAATTCAGGGTTTTGAGGAGGGTAGATTTGCCTTTACTATGCGCCAAAGGATTGCCTTCATCAAAGCCTATAACATACCCCTTTTCGTCAAACAAAAAGGTATTTGCCAACACATGTTCCGCATCTATGTCAAAATCTGCCACCACAGGCGCGATAAATTCCTGAAAACCCAAAGACAAAATATAGACTTTTCCTTTATTTGTTTGAAAAAAAGCCTTATTTCGCGCAAAAGAAGTCGAAATCTTTTTGCGTAGCCTTTGCGTAAGTTTTTCTATGTCTTTTTGATGAATCGTGAGTAAAGCCAACCTTTGTTTGAGCGAATCATAAAAGGAAATTTTGCCCTCCATGCCCAAGTCTGTAATTGCCTTGACCTGCTGAAAAAGGATTTTTCGTTCTTTGAGGCTGCTAACAGTGAGATTTACCAATTCTTCTAAAGCCTCTACCTGCGTAAAAGTACTGTCAAAATCTATTATAATATTTGCTTGCATAGCGATTTTGGGGGCAAAGGTAGGCTTTTTTTGTCAGGTAGCTGCCATTTTTTAAATGGCAGTCATGGCATAAAATTTAGGGCTACCGCACCAAAATTCTTTTGTCGATTTAGCTACTCTGAACACAAAAATATTAACCTTATAATTTTACCACTAAGGCACGAAGGAAACTAAGAAAGAAAAAATGTGCCTTAGATTCCTTCTTTTACCTCATTGCTTCGTGATTCTAATGCCTTAGTGGTGAGAAAAATATCTTTTTGTTCACTACTTAATTTTGGTGCGGTAGCCCTATACAATTCAGAAAACATAAGGATTAAAAAATAAATGAGTAAATTTGCAAAAATTGAGCAAAGGGGATAAAAAGCAAGTGTTTAAAGCCCCTATAAACTCGCCTTTTCTATAACACAATTCATGCAAAAACCACAATACATACACCTTTCCGCCGCCCTTCCTGACAAGGAATTGGCAGACTCTGTCATTGCCATTTTGGGCGAGGCAGGCTTTACGACTTTTGAAGAAAGTGAGGCAGGCGTTTCGGCATATATCGCTGAAAATGAATATGATGCAGCTTTGACTGCGGAATTGATGCAGCTTTATTTTGCCACAAATCCCATTTCCTATACGACCGAAGTCATTGCTTCCGAAAACTGGAACGAGGAATGGGAGAAAAATTATCCGAACCTATATATCGACCACTTTTGTCAAGTCTTGCCCTCTTTCCGCACGCCGTTGGAGGGCTTTGCACACACCATTATAATAGACCCGAAAATGTCTTTTGGCACAGGGCATCACGCAACCACGCAAATGATGATGTTGAATTTGAAGGAGCTGAAACCCAAAGGCACAAAGGTGATAGACATGGGTTGTGGCACAGCGATTTTGGCGATTTTGGCAGAACAATTAGGCGCGAAGGAAATATTGGGCATAGACAACGACCCTTGGTGCGTAGAAAATGCGGGCGAAAACCTGGTCCTCAATCATTGTCAAAAAACGTCTTTGCTGCTCGGAGGGGCGGAGGCGATTCCTACGGAGGCGAAATATGACATTTTTCTCGCCAATATAAACCGCAATATTTTGATGCAAGATGGCGCATCTTACGTAGCGCACATTCCTTTTGATGGATATTTGGTTATAAGCGGTTTTTATGAGGAAGATATGCTCCCCTTAACCTTATTTTTTGAAGACTTAGCAATGACGCGTATTGGACGAAAAGAACAAAATAATTGGGCAAGTCTGGTGTTTAAGAAGATGGAAAAAGACTTGTTGTAAGGGCTGTCTATACTTATTTTGAGGCAATACACAACATTTTTGGCAGAAATAAAGTTATGCTTATGCGGAAATTTGCGTAAATGGGTAACTTTTGCCCCAAATACTCGACCTATAATAGGTATGTTACGAAAACCAACATGGATTCAAACTTAATTACGACTTCTCAAAATACCAAAGATGACCGCGTGTGGGTGGAAAAAGCGCAAAAAGGCGATACTTTAGCCTTTGAAAAGCTGCTGCGCAAATATCGGAAGTCTGTGTTTTATATGCTCCTCAAAATGGTCAAAAATTCAGATGATGCTGAAGATTTGACTCAAGAAGCCTTTGCCAAAGCCTTTAGTTCTATTGGGCGTTTTGACGCTACGTATGCCTTTTCCACGTGGTTATTTCGCATTGCCACCAATAATTGTATAGATCATATTCGCAAAAAACGAGTACAAACGGTCTCCATCGACCAGCCTGTAGAGGGCGAAGATGGCGGAAGCATGTCTTTTGATTTGCGGGATTTGGAGGCAGACCCCAGCGAAAGTGTGGTGTTACAGCAAAGAAAACGCTACCTCAAAATGGCACTTGACCGTATTCCCGAAAAATATCGTATGCTGATAGAATATAGATATTTTCAGGAATTGTCGTATGAAGAAGTTGCGACTGCCTCAGGTTTGCCCCTTGGTACAGTCAAAGCACAGCTTTTTCGCGCAAGGGAGTTGCTGAACTTGGAAATGAAAAATGTAGAAGACCAAATATAAGCCGTTAAAAGTTGATAATTTAGGGTAAAGTTCTATACTAACTCTCAACTTTTAACTCTCAACTTTTAACTTCATAAATGGATTTACTTTCTCAAATAGAAGCCGCTCAAGGCAAAAAAATAAAGCCCATAAATGCCAAAAAGCGTTATGGCAGAACTTGTGCGAAAATTATAATAGATTTTGCGCTGCCTTTTATGCCCAAAAACGGCGCAAATAGTGATATAGAAACCATTTATACAATTTCGATGATTGCCTGGAATATTGCTTTGATGCCCCTTGAAGCGCAGGAAAATTACATAGAAAGAACGGTAGATGAAACGGAAATGGGCAGGCACCCCGAAATGATAGCGAATATTTATGTGATGATAGAACGAAAAAAGCAACTTTTTGCCCAATATGACTTTCAAGTCGCGGATTATGAGCTACAATTTTTGGACAAAACACAGGAGATATATTTGGAAGTGATAGGGATAGACGCACCTAAGTTGAAAGTTGATAGTTAAAAGTTGATAGTTACCCATTTCTTAATTTTCAATTCTCAATTTTTCATTTTCAATTCCCTCATGCTTCTTCGTATCGTTCGTATGGAATTTCAGCCCGAAAAAGTGTCCGATTTTTTGGCAATTTTCAATCAAAGTAAACAGCAAATACGGATTTTTCAAGGCTGTGAATATTTGGCATTACATACAGATGCCACAAACCCTCATGTTAGATACACATATAGCAAATGGGAATCCGAAGAAGCTTTGAATTTATATAGAAATAGCCCCCTTTTTACCCAAACTTGGGCAGCTACCAAAGCCTTGTTTGCCGCAAAACCACAAGCGTTTTCTTTATATTTAGCCGACGAAGTGAATCGTTATACTTAAAATGGGATTGTTTTTCCGTAAATTTTCGTGTAAACAGGTCATTTCTTTAAGAAATGAGCTGTGTACAAGAAAATTTTACCCCGTTCAAAATATCGGCGGTTTTTCAAATTGCCCAATGATTAAAAATTTTACCTTAAAGGCTTCTTAATTTTTTGGAAAAAAGAAAAGCCTTGATTACTTTTGTATAATAATTCGGATAAAAACAGCTAACATGGATTTTTTTACCGCAATAGGTGCGATAAGTTCAGGTATTGCCATTTATGATAAAGCCAATTCTCTTTCAAATCAAGTGAAAAAGATTGTCAAATGGCTCAAAAAAGGCAATACAAAAATCGTTATAATGGGTGCAGGCGGAACAGGTAAAACTACGCTTGCCCACTTTTTGACGAATAACCCTGCCTATAAAGAACTGAATTACAGCCAAACACATACTGATGAGAAGATAAATATAGGCGGAAATACGATAGGAAGTTATTGGATTGCACCAGGGCAAGCAGAAAGTCGAGAACGTTACTTTCCTGAGATGTTTAGAGAAATTGCGAATGGAAAGGTTTGCGGCATTATTCATGTCGTTTCCTATGGTTTTCATAGCATAGACGCTCAATTGAGCCTACAAGGAATGTTGCATTACAGAGAAGGTATGCCTGATGTGGAATATTTAGCAGCCTTGCAAACCCATAACCGAGCAACAGAGCTATCTATTCTCCAAGAGTTGAAACACAGAATAAAAGATTCTCCGCAAAAAATATGGCTGATAACCTTAGTCTTGAAACAAGATTTGTGGTGGGCAGAAAAGGAAAAAGTGCAGGAGTTTTATACAAAAGGAGCCTATTCTACGGAAATAGCAGAAATCGCACAACAAAAGGGAAAACAACATTTTGAACATCATTATGTTTCGGCTTCTGTTATCTCCCACAATTTTTCTATAGCAGGAAAAATATTTCAGCCTATAACACAAGGTTATGACGAAGCCTTGCGCATTGCCAATCTCAATGGTTTTATCACACAACTAAAGGCTTTTTTACACTAAAAGACAATGGCAGAATTATTGACAAATACCACAATACAGGATAATAGCGACTTGGATAGGGTCGCGGATTTGCTGAAAGATTATACAATAGATACAGAGAAGAAATATGAGGAATTAAATAAAATCAGTAAATTTCATTTTAACATATCTTATTTGCTGTTTGTTTGCCTCATTGTTATGACTATTTTTACCGTTTATAATATATCTCACCTTATTACAATTACTGAAAGTATAATATTCTTTGTATATGTTATGTTAGTGGCTTTTTTGGGTCTATATATATGGAACAGTAATCCTAAAGATAGAAAAAATAAAACAGAATTAATAGACTCCCTTCAAATCTCTCGCAAACGCCTATCAGAAGTCATGAAGTTTGCCAGCCAATATCTTGAAAATAAGGAACTTACCGACATTCGCAGATTTGAATTAAAACTCTTACTTTCAGACGCAGATGCTATTTACCTCAAATCAGAAAAATATGTATAGAAGTTCGGCGGGTTTTTAGAAACCCGCCGAACTTTTAAGGGTAAAATCATGATATACTTAGACTACAACGCCACAACGCCTACAGATGAGCGGGTATTAGCCGAAATGCTGCCCTATTTTTCCCAAAAATTTGGCAATGCCGCAAGCAATTCCCACAGCTTGGGTTGGACAGCTTCCGAAGCCGTAAAGCAAGCAAGAGAGCAGGTGGCGGCTGCGATTGGCGCAACGCCTTCCGAAATCATCTTCACTTCGGGCGCAACAGAAGCCATAAACCTTGCGCTCAAAGGCATGGCAGAAAGCTATGCAGCCGTAGGAAATCACATAATTACCTGCCAAACAGAACACAAGGCAGTCTTGGATACTTGTGCCTATTTGGAAGAAAAAGGCTTGAATATCACCTATTTACCTGTAAATGAAAATGGCTTGATAGATTTGCAGGAATTGAAAAATGCCTTTACGCCCCAAACTTTTTTGGTGTGCATCATGTATGCCAATAACGAAACGGGCGTTTTGCAGCCTATCGCAGAAATTGCTGAAATAACACACGAAAAAGGGGCTATTTTTATGTCGGATTGCGTGCAAGCTGTTGGGAAAATCCCTATGAATGTGCAGGATTTAGGCATAGATGTGATGCCCCTTTCTGCCCATAAATGCTACGGACCCAAAGGCGTAGGGGCTTTGTATATCCGCCGCAGAAGTCCGCGCGTGAGCATGACGGCTTTGTTGCATGGGGGTGGACACGAAAAGGGCTTGCGAAGTGGGACACTCAATGTTCCGGGCATTGTAGGCTTGGGAAAGGCTATAGAAATTGGGGTAAATGACTTTTCTCAAGCTGTTTTTTTGCAAAAAATGAGGGATAATTTAGAGGAAAAGTTGCTTGCATTTCCGCAAGTGCTGCGAAATGGCGATAAAGACCTGCGTCTCCCACACGTTTCAAACCTCTCTTTTGGCAGCCACAAAGCGGATACTTTCATTATGAAAATGCCACAAATAGCCCTTTCAACGGGTTCTGCCTGCACATCTGCCCTCATTTCGCCGTCGCATGTCTTGGCAGCTATGGGCTTTTCGGACGAAAGATGCTATGCGTCTATTCGTTTTTCGTTGGGAAAATATACGACACAGGCAGAGATAGACAAGGTCGTGGAAAGCATTTCTGCTTATTTGTAATTTTCCGACAGATTTTGCAGATAAGTAGAAATTAGGAATTATCTAATTGTATTTTGCCTTACCTGTAGCTTAGGCTTTAGCCTGAGCATCTCAAAATTTGCCCGTTTCTGTGCAACGCAAGCTAAAGCATGCGCTACACACAAAGCAAATAAAAACGGCTTTTCATCTGCGAAATCTGCTGTTATTTGCGGAAATCTGCGGGAACTACCCTATCTTTGCGCCATGATAAACAACCAGAAAATAACCATTATTGGCGGCGGAAATTTGGGGCTTGCCATAGCCTTAGGCTTGGTCAAAAGCGGCGATATTTTGCCCGAAAATATTACCATAACGCGCAGACATATAGAATCCATACAATTCCTGACCGAAAAAGGACTTTCTATTACCTCCAATAACATAGAAGCTGCAAGCAAGGCAGATATAATTTTGCTTGCTATAAAGCCCTATCAAATTGCCGCTGTTTTGGCGGAAATACAGCCTGTTTTGACTGAAAATCAACTCCTTATCTCGGTCGTTTCGAGTGTGAGTATGGTGGATATTGCGGAGATTGTGAAGGTAAAAATGCCTATTTTTAGGGCAATGCCTAACACTGCGATTGCCATTCAGCAAAGCATGACTTGTATAAGTTATTTGAATACGACAAACGAGCAAAATGAAAAGGTCTTGGCGATTTTTAAGCAATTGGGCGAGGCGATTGTGATTGACGAGGATTTGATGGAAGCAGCTACGGTCTTAGGGGCTTGCGGAACGGCTTATGCCATGCGTTATATTCGTGCAAATATTCAAGGAGGGATTGAAATTGGCTTTTCGGCGCATATTGCAAGGCTGATTGCAGCACAAACCGTCAAAGGGGCGGCGGAATTGCTGCTTCAAAATGGCACACATCCCGAAAGTGAAATAGACAAGGTAACTACGCCGAAGGGCTGCACGATTGCAGGTTTGAACGAAATGGAGCATCAAGGCTTCAGTTCTTCTTTGATTCGTGGGCTTGTGGCGAGCTACCAAAAAATTAGGAAGGATTGACCGTTGGGTTGTTTTTTCAAACTGAACAAAGGCTGTACTTCATTTTCATCGAAAAACTGTTTTTTACATAATTAGAAAACGTTGAATCTTGAGTTAAAGATAAGAAACCTGCGAAAATAAGCCAAATCCTATCCTTTTCTTACCTATCAAAAAAGTGAACAAATAGGCTATTTATTACATTAAAAAAAGCGCATTTTAGAATATATAAATATTCTAAAATGTGCATATTTATGTAGTATATTTATGATATATCTATAATTTATATAATATGTACTATTATTTTAGTGTAATATCAGATTCTCAATACTTTTTGGCATATATTTTGTAAATACAATAAAACGTAGCAAAATACGTAAAATCTAACTTTTCTATATTCGTTCTTGGAGTACTTTTTTTAGACAGAACAATCTCTCAATTATTATTTTGTATCATGCGACCAACAACCACTTTCTTTTTATTTTTCATTTTTTGTGTTTCTGTTAAAGCAAATCATATTTTTATAACAAACAATGGCAATGGCACAAAGGCGGGCAATAGCTGGGCAAATGCCAAAGAAGGAGCGACTTCTTTAAACAGCCTTATTGCAGCAGCAAATGCAGGCGATTCTTTATTTATTGCAGAAGGGCAGTATATTCCGAGCGCAAATATCAATGTGGCTGCGGCTATCAATCTCAAATCGGGCGTGAGCCTTTTTGGGGGCTTTCCAACGCCTTCTGCCAACATGCTCAACCCTACTTGGGCAAATAGAAATGCCCATTTGTATCCTACTATCTTGTCGGGCGACATTGACAATAACGACTGGGATAGCGACAATGACCCTTATACACAAATCGCAGATGACATCATAGGTTCAAATAGCAACAATGTGCTTATTCTTCCTGCGGCAACCGCAAATGTCCTTGTGGACGGGTTTATTATTTCGGGGGGAGATGCGAAAACGGGCAATGGCGGCGGAATTTACAGTGATTACAATGCTGCAGTTACCTTCAAAAACTGTTTTATAACAGGCAACAAAGGCACTCAAGGCGGCGGATTGTACAACTACTTTTCTCACCCTAATTCTTTGGTTATAGGCTGCACTTTTTCAGGCAATTTTGCCAATGACGGCGGGGCTGTTTTTAACCACGCAAATTCAAAAACGGCTTTCAAAAAATGTATTTTTTCTGAAAATATAGCGAATAACAATGGCGGTGCAATCGCCAACAACTATTCAAGTGTTATTACTATTAGCGGCAGTATTATCAACAATAACACAGCAGCTTTTGGCGGCGGAATTTACAACTATACTTCTTCTATCAATATTTTAAATAATGTAATCGTAGAAAACAATGGCACAAATGGTGGCGGAATTTACAATTACAATTCTTCTACCCTTATTTCAAACTGCACAATAGCAGGCAATTACGTAGTTTCAAATGGCGGCGGCATCACAAATGCAGGCAATAGTTCGCCCAAAATCAGAAACAGCATTTTGTCTGGAAATGCCACAAATGATATGTGGAATATGGCTGCTTTTACGCCTTTACTTTACAACTCTATCGTTTCTATCTATAATAACAATGTCTGCACAAGCTGCCCTGGCAATGCTGGACACACAGACCCACAATTTGTAAACCTTGCAAACGCAAAAGGCGCGGATAATATTTGGATGACAAATGATGATGGTTTGCGCTTGAAGCCCTGTTCGCCGGCTATCAATGCTGGCAACAATTTGTTGATTCCTGCGAGCATCACGACTGATGCAAAAGGCGTTGCGCGTGTTCAACAAATCATTGTGGATTTGGGGGCGTATGAGATGTTGGATTTTGGTGGTGCAGGCTACAATTCTACAACAGATGCTGCTAATCAAAGCCTTATGGCAAACGAAGAATGTATAGATGCAAATGGCTGGACACATTATTACGATACAACGAGCAAAAAAGTAGTGCTTTCTTTGTTCAAAAATGGCTATGATATTGGCAGCATAAATGACGGGGTTTTTACGGTTTCGTCTAATACAACCAACAATTATGGCACAGGTCAAGGCACAATTATCAATGCTCCTTATACTTTAACAGGCGACTTTGTAGCCATGAATCGTTGGTGGAATGTAACGCCTCACCCACAACTTCCGCTTGGAAATACAGGCGTGAAAGTGCGCACTTATTTTACAAATGCAGATACAACAGATGTAAATGGCTCTATTCCCGGCATTAACAATGATATTACGATTCCTGAACTTCATTTCTACAAAATAAACGACTATAACACAAGCCTCAATCCTGACGGAAACCCTGCTACAGCGGACGCACATGCAGGGGTAGATATGGCACAGGCTTACGATGAACCCGGCTACTGGCAATATGATTTTGGGGTAACTTCTTCTACTTCTACTTGGGCTTTGGGCAAGTTCAACAACTTGAAATTTGCAGAGTACGAAATCGCAAAATTTTCGGGTGGCGGCGGCGGGTTTTCGGGCGCAAAAGGGCAGGTTTTTCCTGTAGAATTATT
>JAYUZN010000718.1:0-5142 GCA_043751755.1 Bacteroidota bacterium
ACGAAAAACAAGAGGGGGAGCGGGGCATGTTTTTTTCTATAAATATCGCGTCCCTACGGGACTATAAAATCATCAACTTATTTATTTTCCGTTCCTAAGCTACAAGTAGCGCAAAATACAGTTAGATAATTACTCACAGGTATTTATCTGCGAAATCTGCTATCATCTGCGAAAATCTGCGTGAAATCTACGAAAATCTGTGCGAACCTACCATTAAGCCCCCTTTTTTTACCATTGAACACCAAAATGTATGTTTTTATCCTAATTTTGCGTTTATTTGGGACATTATTCTTAATGAACAATATCATGCGCAAGTTATTTTATTTCTTTGCTTTACTATCCCTCAACCTACTCAATCCTGCTACCGCACAAATGCAGGTTTCGGGCGTGCCTATGACTATATTAGGCGGACCCGCTAACTATACCGCCATGCTACAGCAACTATTTGGGGCGGGTGTTGTGGTGAGTAATGTGCAGATAGGCTGCGATACTACTCAATTACAAGCAGGCTGGTTTACCGCTACAGGCACAAACATCGGACTTAGCCAAGGCATGTTGCTCACAAGTGGCGACATCAATGGGGCAGTAGGTCCTAATACTCAAACGGGCTATACAGGACTTGTAACAACTGCGCCGGGTGATGCGACCCTAACCGCCGCTGCAGGGATTGCCACTTTTGATGCTTGTAGAATAGAATTTGATATTATTCCCTATTGCGATACCCTTTCCATTCAATATGTATTTGCCTCTGATGAATATGTAGAATATTCGCAAGTCGGCGGAGTAGGCGGAATTAATGATGCTTTTGGCTTTTTTGTTACAGGTCCGAATCCCGCAGGAGGCACTTTTACCAATCAAAATATAGCCTTAGTCCCTAATCAAGCCATTCCTGTTACCATCAACAATATAAATTGTGCCTTAAATGGACAATATTACATTTGCAATGACCAAAATAGCGTAGGCGGTTTTGGTTCAGTTGTCTGCTCAAATGCCTTTGGTTGCCCTACCAATAATGCTACGACAACCGTAGAATATGATGGCTTTACCACTGTGTTACGCGCAATTACAGGCGTAGTGCCTTGCCAATCTTATCATGTAAAAATTGTAGTAGCAGACGGCTCAGACCATATATTAGACTCTGGCGTGTTTTTGCAAGCAGGCGGCGTAGGGTGTGCTGGTTCACTTATCAATGTAAATGTATCTAACACCATAGGTGCGGGCGGAAATTATGCGGTAGAAGGCTGTGTAGATGGCGTTTTTACCTTTACCCTTCCTGCCCCTCTTGCAGTAGCAGATACCTTTATTTTCCAATTGACGGGGACAGCCACAGAAGGCGTGGATTATCAAGCAGGGGCGATTCCTGATACTTTGATTATTCCCGCAGGTTCTTCTTCAGCTTCTATCATTGTCCCTATTTTTACGGATTTGTTTCCTGATGGCGGCGAAACCATTCAGTTGATTTATACGGATTCTACCTTGTGTGGGGCGCAGGTTTTTGTAGATACTTTTACCTTGTATATTCTCGACCCGCCCGTAGTGAGTGCAGGAGCAGATAAAGTCTTGTGTTCAGGCGATACAGTGGCAATGGGCGTTCCTGCTTCTTTTGGGCATGGCTATCATTGGACTCCGAATACAGGGATTATTGGGGGAACAGATACCCTTAGTACGGCTTTGGTTTCTATGACAAATAACACAGGCATTCCCTATACCGTTACGTATCTCTTTGCAGATAGTGCGGGGCTGACGGGTTGTGTGTCCTTCGATACGGTGTTAGTGGTGGTAAATCCGTCTGTAACAGCCGATTTCACTACGACAAATGTATGTTATGGGGCAACAGCAGCCTTTACGAATACAAGTACCCCAAATGCAATTACGTGGAATTGGGATTTTGGCGATTTGGCGACAAGTGCGCAAATAAGCCCGACACATTTTTATACTTCAGCCAATATTTATAACGTACAACTCATTGTAGGTTCTTCTTTCGGCTGTTTGGATACGATTGTGAAACCTATTACGGTTTATCCTAAACCTATTGCGGATTTTAGTACAACGAATGTCTGTTTTACAGATACTGCTATTTTTAATGACTTAACAAATATTCCTGTTGCGCAATATGCGTGGGATTTTGGAAACGGAATAGGTTTTTCTGGTTTACAAAACCCTATATATACCTATCCTACTCCCGGCAATTACAATGTAGTACTGAATACGACTACTTTAGAGGGCTGTTTAGATACGGTTACGCACCCTATTCAAATCTATGAGCCAATAACGGCGGGCTTTACAGTGCCTACTGTTTGCTACGAAAGTACTTCTACTTTCACCAATACAAGTACAGTCTTGGGCGGAACTTTTACCTCTGAATGGGATTTTGGAGACCTCAATGTTTCTACGCAAACAAGTCCTACGCATTTTTATACAACTGCTGGAATTTATACAACAGTGCTGATTGTTACGACCAATAATGGCTGCAAAGACACTATCAGTCAGCAGGTTACGGTTTATCCCAAACCTGTGGCAGACTTTACAGCTCCGCCTGTTTGTCATCATTTGGCTACACAATTTACAGATAATACAGGCACTGCTTCGCAATGGGCTTGGAATGTGGGAAATGGAACTGCCTTTTCTACCCAAAATGTAACTTATACCTATCCTGCTGCTGGCACCTATCAAACGACTTTGACGGTTACAAATTCAGACGGTTGCAAAGATACGATAACAAAGCCTGTGGAAGTCTATGCCTTGCCTGTTGCGGATTTTGTAGTAGCAAATGAGTGTATTTATGACCTTTTTGGCTTCCAAAATCAAAGTACACAAGGCACAAATGCGATTAATGTGTATTCGTGGAACTTTGGCGACAATCAAACTTCTGCCTTAGTTGTGCCTACGCATTTGTATGGTTTGCAGGGAGCTTATACGGTTACTTTGGTTACAACAGATGTGTTTGGCTGTGCAGATACGCTGCAAAAAGGCATAGAAGTCTATGCGAAACCTACGGCGCAATTTGTGATGGCAGATGTTTGTCAAGATGAAACGGTTACTTTTGTGAATGGCTCAAATGTGGTTGCAGGGTCTATTGTTATAAATGATTGGGATTTTGGCGATAGTCAAACATCTTTGGCACTTGCGCCTACGCATGTCTATAACACGCCGGGTATTTTCTATGTGAAATTGATAACGACTACGGAGCATAATTGCGTGGACAGCCTCACAAGACCGCTTACGATTTTCCCAAAACCTACGCCGGTCTTTGTGGTAGACCCTGTATGTTGGGGAGATGCAAGCTCTTTCTTAGAAAACTCGGTGGTAACGCCGATTGTGCAGGCAGATTTTATTACGGCTTGGGCTTGGGATTTTGGAGATGGAACAAACGGGGCTTCGCAAAACCCTGTGCATCTTTATACAGAATCAGGGAATTATGCGGTTACGCTTACAATAACTACGGACAAGGGCTGTGAGCGTTCTCTTACGCAAACGGCGATTGTGAATCTTGTGCCAATTGAGCCTATCATCAGAAATGATACAGCTTGTTTTGGCAATGATGCTATGTTATTTGCAATGACTCCAAGTGGCGTAAAAGTAAATTGGTATAATTCGCCTACAGATACGCTTCCATTCCATACAGGAAATCAGTACTTTTTGGCAAACTTAGCGTACAATCATCAATATTATGTGCAGGCAATCGAAATAAATGGCGGTTGTAAAAGCCCGATTTTGGAAATTCATGCAGAAGTCTTTGCCGAAACGCAACAGAATTTACAAACAAGAGATTCTTTGGTATTCATTCCAAATGCCATTAGCACTTTTTCGGTTTCGAGTGATATTGCCCTTGTGAGCTACAATTGGGAGTTTGGAGATGGGGCAAATAGTACCTCTGCTACGCCTGTGCATCAGTATCAATATTCGGGACAATATCAGGTAAAAGTTACGACTATAGATAAAAATGGCTGCGAAAAAACATTAGCCAAAACCATCGTGGTCAAAGAGGTATATGGCGTACATATTCCTTCTGCTTTTACGCCAAATGGGGACTTGGTAAATGATGAGTTCTTTGTAGGGAATTTCCAAATCGCCAATTTCCGAATAGACATCTACAATCGTTGGGGGCAGGCAGTATTTTCGTCCGAAAACTTGGACTTCAGTTGGGACGGAAAAACAGGAAATGGGAAAGACTGTCCTGAAGGGGTGTATGTCTATAAAATCGCAGGCGTTTCGTCAAACAACAAGCCTATCAGCAAATCGGGGACGATAACGCTGACGAGATAGAACTTGGGTTTCAGGCAGATGAAAGCAGATTTCGCAGAGGTATTTTTCTGCGAAATCTGCTTTTATGCTTGGGAACACGAAAAGAATAAAAGCCTAATTTACCCCTAACGCACGAAGGAAACTAAGAAAGAAAAAGTGTGACTTAGTTGTCTTCTTTTGCCCTATTGCTTCGTGTTTCTTCGTGCCTTAGGGGTGAGAAAAAATTTTGTTCCTTAGTGTGTAAAAGCACCTTTTAAAGGCACGCCACTCTACAAACCTTTTCCCTATTGTACAAACAACTCCTCCTCCATTTGCACTTTAAGAATAACTTTTATGGTATCTGCAATTGCCTTATTGTCGGCTTCTGCGGGCGTAAAATGCAGCATATAAAAAGGAAAATGCTGGGCGAGAGGCAGAAATACTTTAAACGTTTCTGCTTCTATAACCTCATGCCCCATATAAGTCCCGTCAGGTGCGACAAATAATTTCGCATCAATTTCTCCCGTAAAATCCACATTTCTATAACGGTCGGCATAGTTGAAAAGCTGTTTTTCTAACAGTGAAGCATCTGCAAAAGTATTGGAAAGTTTGAGATGTATAACATTTGCGGCAACCATTGAAAGATGGTATTCGCAGGTCAATTTTCGGTCAATATTGAGCATTATTGCCAAAGAATCCAAAGGCTCGCGTTTTCCCTGCATATTCAAGCCCCAAATACTGTCTGTATAAGGCAGATATTGGCAAAGATTTTCTACAGATTGCAATTTTGCAGGTTTGTAGTAAACGGTTTTACTCGCAATGAAACAAGTCGCTAATGGCAAAATAAGCCCCAAAAAATGTCTATTCATTATTTAATTGTAAATAAGTGTTGTGAAAATGCAAAAATACATTAATTTT
>JAYUZN010000719.1:0-1665 GCA_043751755.1 Bacteroidota bacterium
GGGCGAAATTCTACCGTATTTTTGTCCAAATCGGCAATAATATCCTCTGCAATTTTGCGCAAACGTGCCTCTGTATAACGCATAGCCGCTGGATTGTCGCCATCTATCGAGCCAAAATTGCCCTGCCCGTCCACTAAAGGATAGCGCAAAGACCAAGGCTGCGCCATACGCACCATCGTATCATAAACGGCAGTATCGCCATGCGGGTGATATTTTCCCAAGACTTCCCCGACAATCCGCGCAGATTTTTTGTGCGCCCGATTGCTTGCCAACCCTAATTCGCTCATGCCATACAATACACGTCTGTGTACGGGTTTGAGTCCGTCTCTGACATCGGGGAGGGCGCGGGCAACGATAACCGACATCGAATAGTCGATGTAGGCATGTCGCATTTCTTCCTCAATCATCCGCGTTACAATTTTGTCGCTCATAATGTTTTCGTTTGTGTGTAGATTTCCCGCAGATTTTCGCAGATGAAGACGCAGATTTCACGCAGATAAAGAAAATCTGTGAAAATCTGCGGTTCAATCTGCGAAAATCTGCGCGCCCAAAATAATTGTTATATTTTCTCCGAAAAAGCAGAGAATCCCTTGCTTTTACTCAATAAATAACTGCATATTCTCATAAAGTTCGATTTTTCGTAAAAACAGGTTTTGTATGGCATACAATTTGTTTTTGTGAGCAAAGAACTTCAAATAGCCTACAAATATAGGCATTTTTGGGGAAACAAAAAAAAGAGTTTCGTAATAAATAAGAAAAAACAGTGAAATAAGGGCGTTTTGAGGGATTAGAAAAAAAAGATGTAAGATTTTTGAAAAAAAACAATGAAAAATTTGGATATTTATATAAACATAACTATCTTTGTATCGTAATTAATTAATAACCACAATTTACAATGAAAACAGTCGTTTCTTTTATCCTTACTTTAACATTTTTGTTTACAAATGCTTCTGCCGCTAACTATTATTTTTCTGGAAACGAAGACGCAGATTATACAAATGCTGCGAACTGGTTTCCTACTTACCCTGGCACTACGATTGGGGTTGATGACAAAGTTTTTATCCAAGCAGATGCCAATATTATCGGCTTCGATTTATTGGTAGAAGGCTTACTTGACGTGAGCATGGGCGCGAAAATCTCGGCAAGTAGCAGCAATTTGCTCTTGAAAAGAAATGCAAAGGTGATGAATAATGGCGAAATTATCGTTTCTTACCTCAAAAATGAAGGGACTTTTGAAAATTGTGCAGGCGGCAGATTTGCTTGTTCGCAACTCA
Source organism: Bacteroidota bacterium (assembly GCA_043751755.1). Lineage (GTDB taxonomy): Bacteria > Bacteroidota > Bacteroidia > J057 > J057 > JAAFHL01. The sequence continues at coordinate 1,275 of JAYUZN010000719.1, forward strand.
ACAATACAATCAGTGGCACAATGAACAGCGCAATCGCTTCCAAATCCTTTATTAACGAAACGTTTTTGAATGAAGGGGTGTACAATTTGAGCAGCGAATGTGTGGTAAAAGGCAATTTTTTCAATAAAAAATCGATTACACTTTCCAATCAAGCCATTTTGAATGTTATAGGGGAACTCAATAATACGAAATCTGCACAGCTAAAAAGAGGAGACCGCGCAACGGTAAATGCAAGCAAAACGACTACTACCGAACAGATAAATCCTGCGGATTATTTGAATATGATACCACAATAAGGAAAGAAACTTAAATAAAGTACTAATTTAATAGTCCCGTAGGGACGGCGATATTTATAGAAAAAACATGCCACACCTCCCCTCTTGTTTTTCGT
>JAYUZN010000720.1:0-4895 GCA_043751755.1 Bacteroidota bacterium
ATTGGCTGTGAGTGTCCAAACCAATTCGGCAGGAATCTCCTCACGCGAAATGCCCGCATTGCCAAATACGGTTTTTTGGTACAAATCTTCGAGGCTCTGTGGCAGTTGCTCACTTTGTTTTTGCAAAGGCAATAACACCTTTAGCCCTAAATGGCTTGCAGCATTGCTTACTGCATTTTCGGCAGAAATCAGCACAGAAGGGTTGCCTGCTTTTTCGGCAATTTGTGGCACAAAACGATGCCCAGACACCAACATTCGGTCATTTACTTCCACGACATTCAGAATGCCATTGAACAATTTTGTGCCTTTGTACTGCTGTTGCAGATAGGTATGATGCACGCCCATCGAGGTATAATCATCAGAAATGACGGCGTTCTGCACATCAGCCTCTGTGAGTCCCAAGGTTTTTGCCTGACTTGCGGCAAAGGTAAGGGCGGGACTTGTTTGTGTTTTTGCTTTTTGCCCTATAGCAGGCGAAAAAAGACAAAAGAGAGATAAGGAAACAAGAAAAATGCGAAAATTGTGTTGCATAATACTTGAATTGGGATTAAGTGTATAAAAAAAGTTGTGTTTTGGAAAGAGATAAGGATTTTGTAGAGCTAAAATTGGCGGAAATATACATGTTAGTGGCTTTTATTTTTTAACCATATGATTTTCAATCAATTTCTTCACATATTCGGGCAATTTTAAGCTGCCTTTATCTACCTCTTCCTTCAATTCTTCAAAAAAGGCTATCTCGCTATCTTGCCAAACCAATTCTAATCGTCTTATCTCTTTTAGGGCAATATGGTCATAATTATCTGGGTTTCCCCAGTAACACGTCAAACAAAGCTCTACTTCTTTTTTTAGATTCCCATTTTCGCAATGCTCACAAGACCAAGATTTTGCCCTATTGCAAGAAGCGCAGAGTAACATATAGTCGTCTGTTTTTTGTTGAAAATTATCCGCATCTCCTTTAATTTCATAAGGCACTCTATGGTCTATCTGTAAATATCTCTCCTCAAAATCCCCATTGCAAATAGCGCAATGCCCTTTACTTAGTGCATACAGTTTATTTTTAAACGCTTTTGAAAAGACTTTCCTGCCGCCTATTTTATTATCCTGAATTTTGCTAAGGTCTCCGAATCTATATGCAGCGATTGATTTGCCCTCACTCGATTTGACAGTGAACGTTTCTAATGGAATGCCAGCCTCTCTTACATCTCTCGCTGCTCTCGGTGGGTGGCTATAACCATACGTGGTTTCCAACTCTTCTGTGGTAATAGAACCATATTCGATAATATGGTCAATTACGATTCTTGCCCGTTTATGGATAATTGTAGCAATAAGTTTGGAAAATTCTTCAGAAAATTCTTGCTTTGGCATTTTTGATTAAAATAAAGCGGTTTGCACATACATTTCCTCCCTTTTGAGGGGTAATTTATCCATTAAGGACGGCGACAAATAGAGGGCTTCGTAGGTATTTTCAACTCTATGTAGGAGAGTCGCAATCGAAGAACGCCCTGCATTAAGCTCAATTTTGGTTAAATTTAATTCCTTTGGAAGCGGTTTTCCAAACTGTTTTTCTCCCGTTCTCCCATCATAACTTAGGATAAAAGGAATATTTTTTTTATTAAGCATAAAGAGGGCAAGCATAAAATCATCATGATTCAAATCTTGCTTATACCGAAATCCTCCATTTTGTCCTGTTCCCTGATAAGGAGGGTCAAAATAAATCAAATCCTCTTCTTCTGCCGCTTTAATCACTTCTTCATAATCAAGCGAAAGAAAGCTGACTTTATTTTTGAGTAATTGAGACACCTTCATAATGTCTTCTCGCATATTTGCAGGGGTTCGTCCCAAACGCCTTTTGTCAGGACTTTGATTAAATTCCCCATTTGAATTATAACGAACAGCTGCTTTTACACATTTAGCCAATAAAAAAAGCAAATATTCGGGCTGCTGCGAAACATTAAATTTTTCTCTTATTTCATAATAATATTCTTCTTCTCGCCCTATTTGTTTATTCCAAATGGTGTGATATTGGCTAATTACATCCGCTGGGTTGTGAACGATTTTATCCCAAAGCTGCATAAGTGGCTCATTAATATCATTTATTATAAAATGATTTGCTTTGAAGTAGTAGGCAGATGCAATGCTTATCGCCGCAGAACCCGCAAAGGGTTCGAAAAGCCTATTCACCTTAGCCGGAAAGTAGGTTAAAATCTTATCCGCTAAGATTCTTTTGCTACCTTGATACGGAATGGGATGTGGTAATTTCATGAGAATAATGTTTGTACAATATGCGACTTTTTTGTATTTTGCTTTTTAACGTTCTGGGGCTTTGCGAAGGTGGGGAAATCGAAGCACAAATGTTCCATTTAGCACGAATGCCCCATTTTTGCAAAACCTTTGTTAGGGGTAGTTTTTTTTATTCATTAATTGTTCAATTGCTTTTTTAATTTCGTCTTCGTTTGTGTTTATATTCATTGGTATAAATTTTTCTCTTGGCAGTCCATTTATTTTTTGAAGTTGCGCTGTTGGAAAAGAAAATGGGATTTTCATTTCAGGTGTTTCAAAAGTTGTAATTTCGCCTAAAAGTCCTGCCATTGTTGTTCCTAAAATCTTTGCTCTTTTCATTCCGTCAAAAGCAATAGTAATACCTTCTCCCATGCTACCTGTCCAATAGTTAACTAAAACTATAATTGGTTTTGTATATTGTTTTTGTCTTGGCGAAACTAATTCTAATGTACTTCTTTTTATTCCTGTTTCTTTTTCTTCAAAAGTATAAATATGTTTTTGATACGGTTGTTCTTTGTCAATAAAACGTCCTAAAATGGCTCTTGCAACTGTTGTATTCCCACCACTTGGCGTCTCCCTAAAATCTAAAATTAACCCTTTGGTATTTAATAAACTGTCAAGCGTTTTATCAAATTCTGTTATTAAGTCAAAGTTGCCTAATGAGTTGTTGATTTTAATATATCCAATATTTGAATTAATTATTTTACTTTCAAGAAGCGTAGCGTAATTATCATCTGTTTTGTTTGGAATATTGTCTGGGTAAAATGTTTTTTCTATTCCATTATTTGAAATTGTAATTTCTCTTTTGGCATTGTGAGTTCCTGCAAGCAACATATTTATAGCATATTCATACATTGAATTGTCAAAAGTAGCAACTGATTTCGGCAAAAAATCAACTATTGCTTTGTCCATTGCAACCCCATTAAATTTTGCAACTATCATCCCTTTTTTTAAGCCACATAAGTCAGCGTTAAATCCTTTTCGTACTTCTACAATTACAAATTTGTTATTTTCATACACGGCTTTTAAGTCTGAACCTGTCGGAATTGTTCTGTTTGAAGAGTTTGTATTTGTATTTAAAAAAATATGTCCATTATAAAATTCATTATTTATTTTTTCAAGTACATAAATGAATTGATTTTCAGTTTTTAACGTGTCAATTATTGGCTGATAAATCGTTTTTACTTTTTCCCAATTCGTTTTTTGTTTGTCAAAATATGCAAAGTTTTCATTTATAGTTTGCCAATAAAACGAAAAATCTTTTTGGAATTTTGTTTGTCCAAATGTGTTTGAATAGGCCAGTAAAAATAGAAGTATGTAAATTGTTTGTTTCATTTTGTGGAATGTATCTGTAAAATTACCGCTAACGCCATGTATTTTGCGCATTTTACGCTGTGTTTTAGCCTTGCGGATTCGGGTAGGGAAAATTGGCGCAAATACTCATGTTAGGCGATTTTTTATGTTAGTGTATTGTAATTTCCCCTTTCCCCATATCAACACAAAATTTAACGCCTTCAAAAAAATCCAAGCCTAACACCCCGTCAAAATCATACGCAAGTTGTTGGGTAAAGAAATCATACGCACATATTTCTACGTTTGTTAAAATTGTATCAATGGCAGTAAAACGCTTTACAAGGAAAACATAGCCCTTAATAACCCCGCTTGCCGTTTCAATATCGACCTCTCTAATGGAATCCGCTACCGAATAACCTGCAATAATTAAAGCCGCTAAATCTATCGTTGTATGGGTTGCGCCTGTATCAAGTGCAAGCAAAACCTTATGACTGTGAACTTTACAATCAATTACAATCAGGTGTTCATCGTGTTGTCTTTCAAAAATTGCCTTTTTCATAATAAAAAACGTCTATTTTTAGGCACTTCTCCAGTATAAATACAAACTGTTTCATTATAGCCTCCTACGACTTCGCGGGATTGATACGCAAGTTCTCGCTTATCTTTATTTGCCAAAAGTACATATCCGCTAATCAAACGGCTCATAAAGGAGGCGTTGATTTTCAGATTTCGCAATTCTGGATTGCCCAGCAATACCCATTGATTCGGGTAAAGTTCCTTAATTTTCGACCATGTTAATACTTCCATATAACTATAACGGTTAAAATACCCTGCAAATATCCCTCAAAAGTTAGAAATTTCCAACTTTTGAGGGATATATATTTTCAATACTTAATAATGTGGTTTATGTACACATTGGTGGCGTTTTTATTATACTTTGAACGGCATAAATTTCCCATTCCTTACCCTTGCCTAAGGTTCCGAAAGGCAATGAATAGTAGCTATAAATAAGGCTTCAGCCTTGTTATGTGATTTATTACAGCGTGGAGCCTTAGCCCGCTGCAATGAGAAAATTTATCCCGTTTTGAGTATAAAGTATAATAAACGCAGATTCCACCCATACAAGAAAAATTTGCGTTATCTATCCCCTTCCACCTGTGCGTGAAAATATAAATGTACGAGGAAAAACAAGAATAAAAAAACTTACCAGCAGCATTTTTCACATAAGGAAAGAAACTTAAATAAAGTACTAATTTAATAGTCCCGTAGGGACGGCGATATTTATAGAAAAAACATGCCACACCTCCCCTCTTGTTTTTCGT
>JAYUZN010000721.1:0-14257 GCA_043751755.1 Bacteroidota bacterium
GGGGCTGTTATGCCTAATGTTGGAAAATCCTCAAAAGGTACGCCTCCTTTTAGGCAAAGTAGGGGAGTGCCATTGTCGTTCAGCCCTTTGTATTGTACAGGGCTGCCCCAGCCTTCTGTAAATTTGAAATCTATAAGGGCTATTGTTTGGCTGCATTTGTGCAAAGTGCTAAGGGAGAAAGGAGGCAATTCACTTGATACATAGCTTTTTAGGATTTCGGAGAAATCGAATTTTGCGGCAAAGGGACTTGCTTTTTCGGGAATGGCTTTGAGGGTCGCCGCCTTCTCTGTGGTAGCCATTGTTACATACAAGTCTAACAATATATGATAGTTTTCGGGAAAAATGGCGGGCGTTCCGTTTCCTATCAGAGCAGCTGTCGCTCCTGCAATGTCGGTGGCGACTGTTAGAAAAGTGTCGTAAGGCGCGTTGATAAACAGAACGCCCGGTGCAGCAATAAAGGTAATGTTGCTGACGATTGTGTAGTTTTGATTGACAGCGGGAATGAATGTGCTATTTAACCAGGTCTCAATAGCGACTGGCGTTGCATTTTCTTCTACGCCTAATCCTGTGTCGGGAATGGGGGAGCCTGTGGAGAGTGCTACGATTTGGTACTCAACCCCTGAGATATTGAGGGTTATGGTTTCGCCCGCCGCTACGGCATCTGTGGAGAACAGAATCCACCAGCCCCAACTTTGCGCAGGGGTAGGGTTCTGCCAATCTATGCCTGCTTCAATTTCTATGGGAATAAAATTGTCGCTGTGGCACATTATTACAGGCATGGTTAAGATATTGAGTGCCATACGTTTATGCTAAAAATGTAACTTCTTGGTATTTGACAGTGAAGGTAATTCTGTACCCATAACAGTTATCAGCCAACTGTGAACTTACCGTTTCTGAACTGAAAGTATCCCCTGCCCAAATGATTGTATAGGTTTCTCGCAGGTATTTCAGGATTTTTTGGAAAAGGAGAAACATATCCTCCAGCACTTGGTCCTGCGCTTCGTAGTCGTCAACCACAACATTCTTCAAAATAAAAAAAGCCCCAATGGTCTCTTGGGTAATATGGTCTCCCTGTTCCACCATTTTGAAATCGGCATATTCTAACCACAAAGTAGGGTAGCTGATTTCGGACGGCAAAGAGCTTAGTATCCTTTCGCTATTGCCGTAGTAAAAGGATTTTATTTGGTGGGCTGCCCCGAAATTGGCGAGGCTATTGTCCACCATGTTTTTGAAAAAATCTCTATATGCGCTGGGCTGTATCATACTTTTCTTGGAGTGCTAAATTGTCGAAATGCTGCTTGCATAAAAATCCGAAAATGTCATGCAGATGGGTGAATTGTACCTTGTCTTGATTGACTACGCCACCTGCTAACTCCCAGATTATGCCTACAAAACCAAAGTCCGGACGTGTGATGGAGTCGCTATCTTCTTCGGCTTCGGCAAAAAGAGGCGAATATTTTTGCGCAAGGCTTCTTTTGCAACCCATGAAAAAAAGGAGAAAATACATCTTCAAACGCATGTCCACATTCTTCATGTCTTTTACTCGGCTGTCTATCAAATTCTCATTGAATTTCTCCCGAATGTCTCCGTCGTAATCGGGGCTATCGGGTTCGTAGTCTTTGCGCTGCGGGCGGCACAAAGCCAAAATGAGTGCGTCTATTTTGGAGGAATCTCCTTTTCGTATATCCTCAAAATATTTGTCTGCAAAGACGTATTCAACTATTACGCAGTTAGAAAGTCCCTGCGCAGGGAGATGATAGATTTTGCCTTTGTCATTTTTGAAAAAGGGAATCAACGGTTTGTCCAAACACGTATCGTATAGCCAATCCAAACGGGAGGTAATTCGATATACTTCGGCTTCGGGCAACTGAAAAAATAAGGCTACTACCTTTTTGGGCAGATAGGCAAAGACGATATTAAGCCTGTGTTCAGGCGTGTCTTTGAGCAGGAAAGGCGCCATCTCAAGCATATCCTCCTGTTCTATCTCGTCCCATGTCTCGGGCAGGTAGAAGCTATGCAGTTTCCCGTATTTTTTTAGCTCTAATCTTATCATCTAATGAATTGATAACCTCTGTGTTTTTTTCGACTACGTGTGTCATATGCTCTATGAGTTGTATGAGTTGGGTACGCTCATTTGTTCGCTCCGCCTGAATTTTTTCGACCCGAATCTCCCATACTTGCTCTCGCTTGTAAAAGTAATACACTGCCATCGCTAACAACAAAACCGCAAAGCCTTGATTTGCAATGACTGACCAAATGTTTTCCATATAAATTGTTAGAAAAAAAAGCCTGCGGAATTGTTGGTTCCGTTAAAGCCTTTGAATGAATCGCTTGAGGTTAAAGTGTTCTGATAACAATTGGTTGAGGTATAATTTGGTAGATTGAGTGCATTGCCTTTGAGATAGGCTTTGAGTAGCAACAGATAGTCGGCAGCTTTTGTTGCTGCATCTGTGCGGATTTCGGCTCGTTCCTGTTGGGTAAGTATCCCCGACACGAAAGAGGATTTACTGGTTTCGGAAGGCAAAGACGTTACCATCACGCCTTCTATGATTACGGCTTTGAGACTGGGCAAAGCTTCGTATAATGCGAACCAAGCAAGGATGCACTTGCTGTAAGCTACTACTTTTGCTTCATAGAGCGTTAAAGTGGTTTCATCATCTTTTATTTTTTCTAATAAAGTATCCAAAAAATCTGCGCATAGAAGGGGGGAAATGTATTTCTCCTGCGCCATTCTAATAAAAGGGAGCAAGGTGAGAAAGGTGTTCACATTTTCGCCTTTGCCAATTACTTGATTCAAATCGCTGTTGTTGCGAATGAGCAACTCATTATAGAAGGTGTAAGCGGGGGAACTTGCCCAAGCCTGAAGGTCGTTGTCTTGATGGTTTTTTTGCAAAAAGTAATAAACGAACTCCCGGTATTTATCACCCATTCGGAATAGGGTTACTTTTGCTTCATTGTATTTCCATTGCGAAGCGGGTGTAACCTTTTCCCCACTGACTTCGACAAAGCCCATGCCCGACATTTGAATATTGAAAAGCCCTGCGAAGCCGCTCAAGGCAAACCCCGAAATCATGGGAACGAGTAATTTGATAAGTTCCTGTTGGATAGGGGGAACCGTATTTGCATCTATATTTGCCACCAATAATTCGTACATCGCCACGCCCAATACAGTTCGGGCAATATCATATTCCGCTTGCTGAACAAAAGGTAAGAGCCTTTGCCAGTCTGTAGCTCTATTAATGCCTGTGGCGGAGTTTACTGTTGCGGTATCTCTTACAATCGTATTCATGTTACATTACATTTTGAGAGCCTGTTGGGTTCACGTCCAAAGTCGTAAGTTCTGTGTTTTCAAAACCGAACTTTATTCCGAGATATTTTATATCCCACTGATTGATGCGGGCGACAGCTGTGAGCATGTCCAATAATATCTGTCTTGGACGTTGTGCGTGAAGGCGCAGCCAAAGTTCGTAGGCAATCCTTTTTTCGCTCCCAGACGATAGTTTGCCTTCGGTTTCAATCCCGCACAAAGTAGGGTCGATTGCCATGCCCGAAGTAGTAGCGGTATTTGAATGTTGGAAAAGCATTGTAAATGCTTCATCATGCAGTTCTGCCGAAATAGGCGTTATTTTCAGAACTCCTCCGTCTATCATATCCTGCATTTTCATGGTTACAAAAACAGTCTTGCCTACATTTTCCGCTCCGCCAAGACAAGCGTCTATCTCCTCTTGCAGTTTTTTCTTTGCCGCAGATACTAATACATTGTCTCCGCCTAATTCATCAAAAATGGAACTTGATACTTCTACCAGATAGCGAATTACATAGCCATTTTGAATGCCCTTCAAATGCCATCCGGGAATGGTATTTGCCAACTCCATCCACTTCAAAGCTCCATACCAAGAAGGCAATGAATAATACGGGAATCCTGGTGTATATTCCTTGCAATGGTAAATACATTTTTCAAATAAATCCTTTGCCACTGCCCCATGAAAGTAGCCATTGAGATGCCGCACATTGCCTTTCTTTTCGTCCTTCTCATCATATCGGGGCTTTGCCCAATCTGCGGACAGCCAAAAATCCTTTATCTCGCCATCTTCTGCTATTTCGCCGCAGCGAACCGAAGAAGCATCTTTGTGCCAAATTTGATAGATTGAACCGCCTTTCTTTTGGAGCAACTCAAAAAAACCATTGCCAAAATATTGCAAGTCCAAACCAGCCCTAAACAGCTGCTCATTTATATTGCTATCTTCAAACAGGGCTTTGATTTCGGGCAAAGTGTCTATATCCACGAATTGCTTTTGCTTTTTGCCGTCTATTACTACTACTTTGTAACATACGATTCCATTCCCGACAATAAACTTAGCTTTTGTGCTAAGGATAGCTGGGGCGATATTATTGTTTATGAGGATTTTGAGCAGTTGCTCTGGCTCTTGATTCTTGCTGTCATCATACCAATTTACATATTTGAAGGTCTTTTGGACGGTTGCTTTTTTGATTTTGCCTGTCATTCCGGGCATTACAGAGGAGAACGCAGATTTCCCTTCGCCATATACGACAATGGCGGCTGAACTTGTTAAAAAATGATAGTCTGTAGTAGCCATTAATGTTTTACTTTTTGCCCATTGAAAGAAATGATGCGGCTTATCTTTATCGCCCTATCCTCGCCGCTATCCAAATCCCGCACAAGGATATTTCCCGACCCTTTGATTCGGTATTTAAAGCTGCTGCCTTCCGCAGATGCACCTTCTTTTTTGTGTCCTTTTTGCGCACGTATCTTGCGAAGGCTTCCGTCCGCCTTGACAAATTCCATTGTAAAAGGCTGCCCTACTGCCGATAAATCCACTTGCGCCAAAACGGTAGCTATTCCTATTTCTGATGCCATATATGATTTTTGTACAATATTACAGCTATATTTAAGCGTATTAAATCCCAAAAGTGCAAAAAAACAAGGGCTATTATTATGTTTTCAAAAATAAGTGTCTAATAGTCAAGCCTTAACGCCCGCAAAGCCCCTTTTTTTTCTCCTATTCACACACGAGACCATGCGCCCTTTAACATTTGGGCAATTGCCTCTTTTTTGTTTGATGTTATATGAAAGGCAATTGCCCTTGCCTATTGCCGCTTTTGATAAGCAATTGCTTATCTCAATACGCCAACTCCAACGCTTGCCCCACCACTTCCGCCGCCATCTAATTGAATCCGTTGTTTGTATTTGTTGTACACAAGATAGTCGAAGGCATCACTAAAATGTGTTTGCTTCTCTATATGCAGATTCGGGTCTCGTTCGCTTCTTTTGTCTTTTTGAAAATCATTATCAACAGGAGAAATTTGTATCGAGATAATGAGTTCCTTACATTTATTTTTGTTTATCCTTACCTTGGCGCAATTGGGGTGATTGCCCGAAAGTATTGCATTTATTATTTGGTACTTTTTTGCATGAAAGGGGTTTGTTGTCTTTTCTACTTTATTGACAAACAGCACTTTGGCGGTGCGCAACATGCCCTCTACTACTTGGTAGGAGGATAGGGATTTGTCTGTGCGGTTGTGTCCTGTATGGTCACCCCAGATATATATCATAGCCTTATGATTGCGATATACATTTAGGAACTGTTGTACGGTTCTCTGCAAGGGCATTTGCGAATCGGTGGGGGTTAGACTAAGTACAGCGTCTGATGACTTGGAATAGAATTTATCTATGATTTTCAATTCATTGTCGGTCTCTTGCGCTATAATCATGCAGGTTACTTTTGCGCCAAAGTCAAACGAAATATCTATGGGCTTAGCGGGGTCATAGTCTGTACTTTCTGGGCTGTAAGAAGTGAGGCTATGAATGGAGGGCAATTCATCTGAATAGGAATAGGCTGCATAATAGGTGTGCTTCTCCTCATTAAACTCTGGGTAAAAACCATCTGAAAGGATTTTTACCCGCTCATTTTTTATCTCTATGTCATACATCATAGCAGGGAGTTCTGCCTCCATGTCTGCGAAATACTTGGGCATAAGCACGTCTATATTGTCCATTGCAGGACGTTCAAGGTAGAAAAATTCATCGGGCTTTTCTTTTGCCTTTTCTTCATATTCTAATAGCCATTGCCCGGAACTTGTCCAAGGCATTGTACCTGTGAGGACAAGGCTATGATGCAAGGGCGAATCGTAGCGATGGCTGTTTCCTCTAATGGTCATGAAATTTTCTTTCATAAACCGGTCTTTGTTTATGCCTTGAATTTCATCTACTAAACCCCAATCGTAGGAACCGCCCAGATTGAGGTCTTTGCGGTCCATAGAAAGCAACTCTATGTAAGAGCCGTTGTAAAAGGAAATAACATTGGTAAAGCGTTTGATTTTGGCGTAGGGTTTTTGCCAATAGTCGGGCGGCTTCACGCCTACCACATAATGCCCTAACTCTCGGTTACTTATATGTTCCTTGATGCCGATTCTTTCCCAAAAATCCAAAATAGCCGGCAGGAATTTGGTGAGGATTTGGGTGTAGGTAAGCCCCAGAAAGAAGCCTCTGGACTTGGGCAATGCCTTTACGCATTGACAGGAGTGAATCCCATCTACAGTCGTCTTGCCCCAGCCTCTGCCGCAGATAGCGACTTTTGTACGCGCTTTGTGGGCGATGAATTTCTTTTGCCACTTGTGGGCGTAGATGTTACGATTCATCTTCGGCGATTTCGGCAGCCTGTTTTTCCAACTGCAATATTTCGGGGTCATTGTCCAAAATAATCAATTCGGGCATGTTGAGTTGGGTGATGTTGATATTGGTGGCATCTGCTTCAAAAAGCCCGTTTATCCTTGCCAAACTATCGCAGGCTTTGAGATAATTGAGCATGTCGCCCTCGTCCCAGCACCTGTTGGCTGCGCGCATATACATTTCGTCCAAAATGTATGCCTTGCTTTTTTTGCGGCTTTGCCTTATATCGCCAAATAATTCAAGGCTTTGATTGATAAGTTTGTAGGCGTGTGCTTGCGACAAACCCATTTCCTGTTGTAAGGCTTGATTGCACTGTGCAACGGATTTATTATCTCGCAGGATTTCGTCTATGCGAGTGAGCTTTGCCAACGTGTCGCTATCCCGGGCGGTGAGCTTGCGCTCTCCACCCGTAGAAAGATGCGCCCTTAGACGGTCTAAGAGGTCTTCTTTGTCGGTCTCTTGCAAGGCAAGTTTTTTGAGCTTTTTATCCAAGTTTCAAACGGATTTGGTCGATTGTGTCCATTATAAGCTGATTCTCTGCGAGTTTCTCCCCTTTTTTGTGGGCAGAACTTGCTTTGCCTCTTGCGTTGGTGAGTTCACTGCGGTAGTTTTTGAGTTCAGCGGCTGTCATGGCTGCAATCTCCTCGTCAGTACGCAGCCACTTGTATTGCGGTTTCGGCTTGTATTCGGGAACAGGCTTGCCTTCTATGAGGCTATCAAGCTCACTCATGCGCGCATCGATTACGGCAATTTTTTCTACTACTTCTTTGCGACCTGGATTGTCATCTTCGGCGAAGTCCGCAAGGGAGTTGCTCAATTTTGCACGTTGATTGTAATGCTTTGCTTTTTCTTGAATAGCAAAAGCTTTGACTTCTTCGGCTAATGGTGCAATTTCGCGCGGCTGTTCTTCTGCCTTGGTATCATCCTTCGGTTCGAGCTCTTTGCCTTCGTCCTTTGGGTCAGTGTCTTTGCCATCGTCCTTCGGTTCTTCTGTCTCAGGGTCTTCGTCACTATGCTTTTTCTTCAAATCCTGCCCATACTCTTCCTTCATTTCGGCAGGGAGAAGCTTCCATACCTCGTAGCGCAGATAGGTTTTCATAGACCTTTCGCTACGCTGCATAGAGGCGTGCATGTTCCTTTTGAAGCCGGGAGCCTTGGCATACAGAGCGAGAAGGCAGGGGAGATGCTCGTCTTTTGTCTGCCCTTTTTTGATATAGTCTATTAATTCGTTCATATAAAAAAATCTAAAAAAATGGGAGTTATTAGCTCCCATTTCGTACCACTTTTATTCCCTTTTCAAAACACAAGAAATTATGACAAAAAAAACCGTATGCTAATTGGTGGAAACCTGCCAGCCTTTGGCGATAAGGTTTGTTTTGGCTGTGTCGCCTATGCCGCTTGGCGGGTCCATGTTTGCGCCTCGCAAGTTCACTTCGCCTCCTGTGGCTCCGTTATCATCTAAGAGAACTAACAAGCCATCTACTTCCCCCGAATCTAAGCGGCAGCCTTGGAAGTCTAAGTACAGGCATGTCGCAGGGATATGTTCCAAGTTGATGTACTTCAGCCCAGATGCAGTGGCTGTGAGGGACACAAGATAGGAGGGCAAAGTGCCTGAGAGATAGGTAATATCGGACAGGGCAGGTATTACCATATTGTTTAGAATGCCATTAGGAGCAGGCGGTGAGGTAAGTCGCTCGTCATAAAAAGTGCAACCCCATACCTTGTCGCCATCGGGGGTAAGTACCCCTACGGCTATGCCTTCCCCCACAGGAACAAAAACACTTGAGCCCCCCATGCCTATCACAATAGTGGTAGCAGTATTAAAATAGGGACCTCCCAACTGTAGTGTGCCTGTGGGTATTATCTGCGCCAAGTCGCCTAACCAATCTGGATACTTTGCTGCGAGTGCCATAAGTTCGCCATCTGTTAGGGTGGCGAAGTCAAGATAGCGCATAGGATAGGTTTCTATCCAATTCCTGTCTGTGTTGGGCAGATTGAGTAATTTGAACTTTGTGAGACCGTTGTTCGTAACCATAAAATTTATATGAGTGTGTCCAATACCCCAGCTGTGAGGAAGGGGAGTTTGTGCATATGCCCGATGCTCTTGATAGTGAGGACAGTACCCTTTCTGTCTGAGCTACCCGCCTTGCCGCTGTCTGAACTCATTGCCGTAATCTCGGCGTAGTTGGTTTTATTGCCCATGATGTTCACAACGCCCGATGGCTGCTGAACTAATACTACGCATCTCTGCCCTGCTCCAGCATTGAGGGCTGCCATAATCTCAGGTTCCATGCCTTTTACCCTCACAGTCAATTCTTCGACATAATGAATGGAATCTGTAGCCCCGTTCATATCGTCTTTTATCATCGAGTCTTCGCGCACAATCGCCAACAATTTGAATTTGTCGGTGGGGGCAACCATTGAGATAGCCGTTACCTCCAAAGTAGCGGCATTGATAGGAGCAATTGTCGCTATTACGCTAACATCTGCCCAGTAGATGTTGGCTTGCACGCCTGGTGCATTAGGTCCTAATATGGGCAGGACTGTTGTGAATGTTGGCATAAGGATTAAGTTGCGTTGTTACAAGTCAAATATTCGGGCCATGGAATCTGTGTACCCATTTCAAATTCTAACAGAATATCAAAATATAATCCATGGCTATGGATTATCGCATTGAAATTCTCGAAATTGGCGGCAGATGTACCTATCTGCATGTTTCGCCTAATCGAACCGAGAATCCGTTTACTGTTAGCAGCTGTTAAGCTCTTCTCGCTTTTTATTTTTATGCGTGGGTCCAAGTCATAGATAATATTGCCCTCTGCATCACGCTCTGGGAGATGCGCTTGATTGGCAACTTTATATGCCTTCAAATACCAAAAAAAAAGTTGGGCGGATAACAACACTTGCACATCAGGCTGGCTTTTTACCTCTTCGGACATCCCTTCAATCACTTCATCTACCGCATCAAGTATATTGGCTTCTGTGGGTATGCCTACAGCTGTGAGCGGCACAATCGTACTGGCAGTTACTCCGTCAAGAAGATGCTTTTCGAAGCCATCAAAGATAGTAAGAATGGTGGGAGTCGCAGGGGCTGCATCATAAACGCCCTTCCAAATAGTCTTGGTCCTTAACCCGTTGAGATTTACGCGAATCATCTCGTCAGTAATCATTTTTTCAAAAGGAATCGCTTCGGGCGTATACACCTTTTTTAAAATCTGATTAAGATAGGTCTTGTAATACTCTTTGGGATAGATAACTTCAGCTATCAATCCGGGTCTTACTTTGAGCTTAGAAGCCGTAAATTTTTGCGTATCAGTCGCAGTATATTCGTACTTGAAATTTTTCGCAGATGCTTCCATCGAAAAATTCAGAGTAGCTAATTCATCTGCGACATTCGCTTCCAGTTCGAAGTGGTCGTCCAAAGAAGGGCTTACCAGTAGCTGTGTAAAAATCTCCTGTTTATGCTCTGCGAAATAATCGCCCATTTTGGCTGCTAAATCATTAAAATTTGCCATTGCTATTTTTTGTTAAATCTTGCTGATAATTCGTTTGCTTCCCTTTGGTAGTCGGGAATATTGCCTTCCGCCCCTTTTTTGTCTTTTGCGGGTAGCTGTGTTTTCTTGCCTTCGGGCAAGTTCTCCACGATTCCCAAGCGGTCAGATAGCTGGGCGACTGCTTCGGTTGTCAATTTGCCTGCTTCTTGCAAGGCTGTGAGCTGCGCACTTAGTTTGCTGACATCATTAGACAACTTTTTGAGTGCAGCAGACATAGCGGCTTCGCCTACGGGCGCAGGTTCGGTGGAAGCGGCTACTGTGGTGGAGATGTGGGTGATAACCCCTGCCATGACGGTAATTGTTTGCCCCGTTTGCCCGCTGTCGCTGTCTGCTATCGGGTAGTCACCATCGGGCAGGGCTGTGCCTGCGTCATCTTGTACGGAGTCCCCAATGCCAATAAAGGCATTTTCCGTTACTACGACAATGGGAGTGCCATCTGTAGTAGTGGCGTTGATGTTGCGTTTTGCCATATTATCTATTTCTTGTATAATGGCTTGTCTAAGCGACAAAGCCGCTTTTTTGGCCGAAAAGCCCCCGCCAAAAAACGAAATGATTTGCGAAAAAAGACTGCTTTGTTCCGAAAACAAAGAAGTCGTAGCTGCGGGACTGTCCACAAGGTCGGTCTCTTCGAGCTGCGCTATTTCGTGATAGCGTTTGCTGTCGTCTATAGCGCCATGTTTGGCTGCATCATATTGTTCTCCTTCGGCGGTAAGGTTGCCATTATAGATATTTACGCCCTTATCGGTTTTGTAAAAACGTTTGCCTTCGTAAAAAACAATCGAAGCTCCAAACATATCGGGGGCTTTTTGCGACATCTCCATAATATAATCTGCAAGCCTGCCTTGCGGACTTTTATTTGCGACTTCGCTCAGATTGAGGTCTGCAATGGCATAACTTCCCTTTTCATCTTCGGCAACCCTGAAATTATCGAAGTACCCCAAGTAGCTGCCCATGGCTTCGCTACACATACCCGGATGCCCCATGCGGCATTTGATACGCCTGTTTTGGGCTAAGGCTACCGTTTTCTCCACAAAAGCCTTGTCCATCCACACGTCATAGCTTTTGGCTTCGCCTTCTTCTACAATCCGCACATCACGCAATATCATCTGATTGCCATTGGCAGCAGACGGAGATTCGACTTGGCTGCCACGCATGGACACGCCGCCTGAGTAGGAAATGGGGACGGAGCTATGTGGCTTTTCTCTTTTCATAGTACAAAAATAAATAAGCCTCACAGCAGAATAAACCCCAAAAGTGTATGCAAAAAAAAACAGCCCCCCGAAGGAGGCTGCTCGTGCGCAGCACTGACTTATTTCCTGTAACTGTCGGAAATTATTTCAGTGGGCTATTTATTTCGGTCATACATTTTTATGGCTTTTTCTAAAGACAAATCGTCTTCCGTCAAGCCACAAAAAAGGATATAGTTTGCAATGGCATCTTTTTTTTGAACTTTGAGCATTCTTTGTGCTTCCACAAATGCGACCATCATGGCATAAAACGTCCTCAAATACAAGGGCTCAAATACCACAGGTTTTAATTGAAATAGCCTTGCTGAAAGATGAATGTCTAATCGGCACATCTTTTCGCCATTGATACCCGCTTGCACAATTTCTGCGGCAAGCAGGGTGTTCATGTTCGCAAAAGGTTCTTCGCCAAAAACATGAAGAACATATTTCTTGACAAATGGGTAAGTCTCGTAAGAAGTTACTAAGCTGTCTTTCATGTTGCTAAATATTTGTACAAAGATAGGTAAAATATTTGTACAAAAAAAACTGCAACCTTTTGAGGGTTTGCAGCCTTTTTTTTAGCGTAATCGATATTTTGCTTTGAGGGCTACTATCATTTCTTTTCCTTTGACAATAGCCGTTTCTATTTCTGCTATTACGGCTGTGTCTTTCTCTATCTCTATGACTTTGAGGCATTTGTTGGGCTGCGAAGTGAGCCACTTGGGGTTAAACACGACAAAGACTGCCTTTTTTGCGCCTGTGCAGGCTATCTGCATTTGCACTTGGTAGTAGTAATCTTTGTTGTATCGTAGCAAATCTGCGCCTGTGTCAAGTGCCAAATATTCCATGTACTTCTTGGTCGTGTAGGGGACTTTGATTTCGCCTACTATGGTTTTGCCTACCATAAAATCGGGGCTTGCCCCTGCCCAATCTTTGAGAGCTTTGTTTTTGTGCGGGAAAAATACTTGCGCTAAGTACAACATGTTTTTGTACTTGGGGAACTGTTTTGCGAAAAATTCAACTCCCATTGATTCGTACATTTTGCCATGTTCCATTTCTTTGGTCTCAAAATGGTCTTCTATGTCTCCCATCTGCTCTGCGAGTACTTGGTAAACGTAGGAAATTGCGGTTTTTCCCATTTCTTTGCCGCTTCTGTCTTTGGTGCAAAGTTCGGCAATGCGTGAGGCAGTAAATTTGCCTTCCCTGTTATATAGCCATTCGTTTTCTACCAATTCGAGAGAGGGCTGCCCCTCTGCCGAAAACTGAATGGCATTTGCTATTACGGCGTATGTCATTTGGTTTTGATAGTAAATTGTTTGATTACGAAGGTTTCGGCTTTGTTGCCATTAGAGATTTTTTCTGTTCCCGCAAATTTGGCGGAAAAGTTAGTGCCTACGGGCAGCCTTTTTACGGCTTTTACAAATTGGTATGCCGCTTTGTAGTACATGTTTTTTGCTTCGTCCATGAAAAAAGCGGTTTCTAAGAGTTTTTCTTGACCGCTTTTTTCGTCTTGGCAAGGCATAAAGTCTGTGCCGAGATATACGGCACGAGGGAATTCGGCGATTTTGCTTGTGTCCCAGTTTTTGAAGCACAAATTGACATCTACCAATTCAACTTTTTTGCTTAGGCTGTCTGTGGCGACCTGCAAAGCAAGGGGGTTTAGCCCCAACGAAATTTCCTGCGTTTGCAGGGTAATTAGTTCTTTTGACATACGAAATGTATTAGTGGTTTATATATATTTATACGTATTTTTTTGTATAATGTTTCATATAAATACATAATAATCAGTATTTTATGAAATATTTATACAAAAAAAAGCCGCCTTCACTTGCGTGAAAACGGGCAGTTGCGCTTGTAGAAAACCACTAATACAAGGCGTGATGCAAAGGTAGGGATTATTTTTGATACCTACATATATGGGGGCAAAAATAACCCGCATTGCGTATATACCTACATTAGCAACTATTGTAACCCCGTAATTTGCCTTATATCTAATAAAATCTTACTTAAAAATCCGCCTGTTTGTATAATTTCAAATTTTTCGCCTGAAATTTCATCATAAGGAATAGCGAATAAATCAATTTTATTATTTTCTATCGCAAATACCGCAACAAAGTCTCTCTTTGCGTCCAAAAACGCAGAAAAATCTAATGACATAAAAATACGCTTTGCTCTCCGTTTTAGATACTTTCTAACGCAACGGTAGCACGAAGCCACATCGCCACCGAGCGCAAGCGCAACCATTTCAAATTGTCCATTTTCTGTTTCAACAAACATTTGGAACGGATAATGTCCATAACAATTAAAATCTTCCAAGAAATCAATCGTTACTACTCCCTTTACAAATTCATCAACTGTTCTCATTTTTTATATTCAATAAAGTTGCTAATATTGGGCTAATCGTACAGCGCAAAGTTCGGAGGCGCAGGGCTAAACTCATTTGCGCAGTCGTTTAGCCCCCAGCCATTAGCAGTCATTAAATTTGACTTTGTGTCCTACAACTGCTTCAAATTCAACTAAATAATATCTACTTTTTGCGTAAGATAGATTTTTGTTTATATAATTTTTTGCAGTTTCAATATTCCTGAAGTGGTGAGCCTTCAGAATATTGAATGAATGTAATATATCTCCCCCTTCTTTCGCAAGGAAGTATTTTCCTGCTTCAATCTCTATTGCGACCATAAAAAAATGGAATCTGCTAATATTGGGCTAATCGTACAGCCAAAGTTATGAGGCGCAGGGCTAAACTCATTTGGCAGTCGTTTAGCCCCCAGCCATTATCAGAA
>JAYUZN010000722.1:0-2241 GCA_043751755.1 Bacteroidota bacterium
TTATTTGAATTGAGAGAACTAACAGGAATCGTAGATGGCGAAGAAATATCGGGCAAGCCAGATGGCATGATATCTTCGGGTAAAGGGGAGCCAGAAATCCCGTATTTTTGCTTTCATGAATACAAGAAGGAAATTGACCCGAATGGAGACCCTACAGGTCAATGTTTGGCGGCAATGTTAGTCGCTCAAGTGAAAAATGAGGAAAATACGCCCATTTATGGCGTAACTATTACAGGCGAAAATTGGCGATTTCTTGTATTAGAAGGAAAAAAATATGACATAAGTAGCTCTTATTCAGCAAGTTCCAAAGGAATATATGATATTTTCCGTATTTTGAAAAAGCTAAAAAAAGTGATTGCAGAAAGGGTGGGTTTATAAGATTGGAGGTATCTTTATGACAAAAATGGCATGTTAAAGAAATAGAATTATTATATAAAAGGTGTAATCAATCTTTGAAAAACGCCTAATAACTGTGGCAAATTGAGCAGTCCATATCGGTCTGTATCAATCGAAATGACTTTATTTTGTAAATGCAAAAAAGCCCAATCATAACCTGTCGTAACTGCTCCATACATTTCTGTACAAGGAGAGCCTTCTATTTCATTGAATAACATGGCGGCATACATCTCTGCGGCACATTGCCCAAACCCTTCTTCTACACTCCTATTTTTGGCTTCTACTAAGCAAAAAATAGGCGCTTTTAACTCAAAGGAATTGGGAGATAAGCTCAAAATAAAGTCGCAATAACCGCTCAGGTCTGCGGAAACTACTTCTAAAGAGATGCCAGAAAATACATTTATCGTAGAAAGATAGGTTCGCCGAAGTTCTTTCAAAACAGGCATAATCAACAATTCGGACTTGGCTTTTTCGGAAGTAAGGCTATAATATTGTTGTGCTTCTGCCAAATCTTCCTTTAGTCTTATGCTTGCTGCTACCTCACTCCCACCTAAAAGGAGAGAGGTACGAACTTGTTTCAGCCCAAATTGCTTTTCTACTTTGGAAACAGTGGTAAAATCTATATAGGCGGACATAAGTAATTGAAAATTAAGAATTGAAAATTGAGAATAAGGTATGAAAATAAAATAACTTTTTTGACGATTTTATAGTCCCGTAGGAACACGATATTTATAGAAAAAATGCCCCCCTATCCCCCCTTGTTTTTCGTGCTTGCACGAAAAATGGGATAAATCTCACGCCTCCGTTTGTGTCCTCACAAACGGAGGGGGCAAATGGGTGTTCAATACACATTTAGTAGAAAAGCCCCGTTTGTGGGGACACAAACGGGGGCAAAAATATAGATATTTTGCAAAGATATTTCAATTTAATGTATTGATAATCACTATATTAAAAATAAATAGACAATTCTGAATCCTGACTGTAAACAAAAATAGCATATTTCCCCAAAAATCACTTATAGGCTTTTTCTGCAAAATCGATGGCTATTTCTACCCTATCAAGGCTTTCATTTCCCACCAAAATGAGCTTTGTTGCGTCTGTTTTCCGTAATTCAAATTCGGCTATCAGCTCCTCCGACAGGCTCATACCTTCAGGCAATTCAATGCTCCAACCAATATTGTTACAATTCAGTTTTATCCCATTTGCCAATTGTAGCGGTGTTATATCTGCCCATCTATCACTATCATATTTTGGAAAAATAACATTACGCTCTTTTACCCCAAAAAAAACGGTTCTTATATACGGATTAATATGAGAAGATTGTAGAGTATCACCATTATGTATGTGCCTTATTTCGAAATTCGAAGCTTCTTGCCAAGCATATAGGCATCTTCCAAAATTAGTGAAGCTCGAATATTTGATAAAATAATACCGCCAATCTCTATCAGGATTTGTGTTCAGCCATACCTCAATCATGCTTGTGAGGCGGGAATTTGAAGTTTCCCCCTCCGTTTTGTGGAAATCTAAGAGAAATGGAATTAAAATCCCTTTTACTTTTTCGGCTTGACTAAGGTTATTTTGCGTCAAAATTGTGCGCCACCTATCGCCTGTGCCGAAAAAATAGCGATCCCCCAATTCGCACCAGCCGATGAGTATGCTATAATCCCCTATCGTGAGCATAGCCCGAATGATGAGAGAATTGTCTGTGTTTTTATCCCAAATAGCATACATAGCCTCGCACAAAATCGCCAAATTGTCTATATTTTCCGTTAATTTGAAGTTGTGCAAACTTCCTTGCAGCAAATTATGGTCTTCTAACTTGAAAATCAAGTCTTTATGTGTCGA
>JAYUZN010000723.1:0-1577 GCA_043751755.1 Bacteroidota bacterium
GCATATTCGACAAAATCCGAAAGATGCCATTATAAAAACAGCCCTTTTTGGCGGAATCCCTTTTATATTTTTCGCTTTGTGGAATGTTGTAATGGTGAATTATATTTTTCCAAAACAGCCCGTAGGAGACCAAATCGCCAATACTGCGACAGATATAGGCAATCTTTTTGCTATTTATTCGGATATGATAACCAAACTCATGCCACATGAAATCTTGTGGGGCTATGTTTTTATCCTGTTTCTTCTCTTAGGAAGCCTGAATTTACTCATTTTCAGAGATGCAAAAGGCTGGCAAATTTTGGTATGGATAGGCATTGTTTTCATCGGTTTGGGCTTGATAGACAATATTTTTGAGGCAGCGACTTTGGAAAATACCGTAAAAAGGGGCTTATTTAAGCTCATTCCGCTTATTTATCTATATCTTTCTGTCAATAGCCTTTCTGCGTGGGTAAATGAAAAACTGAGTAAATGGGAATCAGGAACTTAACAAAAGTTTTTTTATAAAAACACGAAGGAACAAATATAATTTACCACTAAGGCACGAAGGGAACTAAGAAAGAAAAAATATGGCTTAGATATCTTCTTTTACCAGGTTCCTTCGTGATTCTTAGTGCCTTAGTGGTAAAAATAAAATTAAGTGGTTTCTTTACAAAACACTTTCAAATGACACTTTCTTCCGAAATATTAGCAGAAGCCCGTTGTGTGGCTTGCGGCTGCACAGATACAACTCAATTCCATTTGGCGTTTCAAAAGCCTGAAATGCAGGTCTTGCGCTGCCAAAATTGCGATTTTGTCTTTGTGCCCCCTTTTTATCGCAAACAAATCAGCTACCTCAACTACAAAGGGCAAGATGTGCTGGAACAAGTGCGCAAAGGCAATAATTGGCTCAAAATTCAGAGCCAAAAAGTGAAATTTGGCATTATTCAAAAATACATGCCTTCGGGCAAATTGTTCGATTTGGGCTGCGGTTGGGGGCATTTTTTACTCACAGCCAAAGAATTAGGCTATGATATTTATGGCGTAGAAATCTCCAAACACCTGTTTGAATATTGCACAAAAGACTTGAATTTGCCCGTAGAAGACCGCAATTTATTCGATATGGACGAGACAAAACAGTTTGATGTTTTGACGATGTGGGACGTGTTAGAGCATATAGATGATGCGGATAAATTTGTAGAAAAATGCAGCAAATTGGTCAGAAAAGGCGGTTATATGTTTATACAAGTGCCCCAAATTGACAGCTTTTTAGCCAAAAAATACAAAGAAAAGTGGAAAATGATGAGCTTAGACCATGTCAATTATTTTTCCCCAAAAACACTTGGCACCTTGTTAGAACGTTATGGTTTTCGTTTGGTAGAAAGCAAATCTTCCATAGATTTGAAGATATTTTTGATGTATTATATTTTGCCTTGGCTACGAAAGAAAAAAACTAATGCCATTGAAAATCAGCCTGTTGCGATAAGCTCGGCAGAAAGGCAAGCCTATTTCAATCAGCTCACACACCGCCCAATGTGGCAACTGAAAATCATGAGTTTTGGGCATCATTTTTTGTATAAATTGCTGTCTCTCCTCAAAAT
>JAYUZN010000724.1:0-4052 GCA_043751755.1 Bacteroidota bacterium
GCATTTTGCGAAGAGATGCCTGCCCCATCTAAGATAGGCGTATTGTTTGCCTTGTTACGAAGGTATAAATTGGATTTATTAATGTTTATTTTTTCGCTATATGTGCCAGATAAGACATTCAAGGTGTCATTTGTCCCTGCTTGACCAATGCCATATTGAATGGTTTTCCAAGGAGCTATCATAGAACCTGTATTGCTGTTATTTCCATTTGGGGAAATATAAAAGTTGCTTTGCGCAATGAGGCACAGGCTGAAAAAAAGCCCTGTAAGGAGGAGAAATATTGTTTTGTTTGCCATAAAATGGAGAATGATGGGACAAAGATACACATTCTTTCGGGTATGTGTGGCACATGCTTTAGCTTGCCTTAAACAAAAATGGAAAAATTGAGTATGCTCAGGCTAAAGCCTAAGCTACAGATAGCGCAAAATACAGTTTAAGCATAATCTGTGGTGACCTAAATAATTTCCTCAAAATAATTATTTATTCGTAATTTTGAAGCCTAAAAAACATCTATGGCTTACAAAAAACTGATTTCTCGTTTTTCGCATAAAAACAAGCCGGGAGCAATTCCTGGAGCTTTGCATTTTATTGGCGAAAAAAAAATTGATGCCCCTTTTCTCAAAACCTTTGTCTATGACAAAGACAGCCTTGTGGAATCGCCGACTATGGTTGCGGAGGATAGAAAACGCTTTGAAAGCCTCGCTGCTGAAAAAACAAATTGGCTTGATATAGAGGGATTGAGCAATGTGTCGTTGATAGAAGACATCGGGAAAAAGTTTTCGCTGCATAATCTATTGTTAGAAGACGTATTAAATACTACACATCGCCCCAAAATAGAGGGATTTGACAATTCTGTACTTATAATTGTAAAAATGCTATCTTATAACAAGACAGAATGTAGCATTATTTCCGAGCATATATCTTTAGTGCTTACCAATAATACCCTCATTAGTTTTCAAGAAGTAGAAGGAGATGTGTTTGAACCGATACGGGAAAGGATTCGGCATAGTAGCGGCAAAATCCGTTTCAAAGATGCCAATTACCTCTTATTTGCATTGTTAGATGCGATTGTAGATGCCTATTTTTCGATTATCGAAAACATAGGCGAAGAGTTGGAAAAGTTAGAAGAGTCTATTTTATCAAATCCTTCTGAAAAAGTGATTCAGGAAATCCATTACTACAATCGGCAAATGATTGTGCTGCGAAAAGCGGTGTGGCCCTTGAGAGAGGTGATTAATGGCATTTTGAAAGGCGTGGGCAAAATTTTGAACGAGCAGAATGAACTTTATTTCAGGGATTTATATGACAATACGATTCAAGTAATGGAGACCGTAGAAATGTACAGAGACACGATTTCGGGCTTGCGCGACTTGGCTTTTTCCAATATAAGCAATAAAATGAATGACATTATGAAAACGCTTACCGTCATGTCCTCTATTTTTACGCCCCTCACCTTTGTTGCAGGTTTGTATGGAATGAATTTTGATAATATGCCAGAATTACATACAAAATATGGCTATTTTATTGTGTTAGCGGTGATGATTTCTATTCTTATTATTCTACTTTATATATTCAAGCGTTCAAAATGGCTGTAAGTTTATGGAATGATTTTTGTGTTATTTGAGGAGTTCACGCAGATAAAACCGCAGATGAAAGCAGATTTCGCAGATATAAGCTCATTTTCATCTGCGAAATCTGCTTTCATCTGCGAAAATCTGCGCGAAATTACGATAATGACTATGCAAGAAAATACGCAAAATAATACAATCCTCGCCTTAGAAAATAGGCTACTTTCCTTAGAAACCGCCTTTTCTGATGCTTTGTTATTTGCGAAAATGGGGAATTGGGCGTTCGATTTGAACAGCTTTCAACTTATCCTAAGCAACGAAAAACAACTTTTGTTGGGAATAGAAAACCCCTATAAAATGCCTTTGATTTTGTCTTTGAATGAATATGGACAAAAATATGTCTATCCAGAAGATTTGCCCATTATTCAAAAAAGCATGGAATTATTGATAAAACATAAGAACGAAATTGGCTATACTTTACAATTAGACTATCGCGCGACTGCTACCTGCAAGCTCAAATATTTTCATTTGAAATGCGAAATAAGGGAAAATTATCAGGTATATGGCTTTACACAAGACCATACAGAACAGAAATTGGCAGAAATTAAGGCAAAAGAAAATGAGAAATTGTATGAACATTTGGTAGAAACCTTGCCTGATATGGTGTTATTGCACAGAAATGGCATCATTTTATTTGCAAATGAGACATTATATAAACGTACAGGTTTTAGCAAAGCAGAGGTGATTGGAAAAAGTGTTTTAGCCTTTGATTTACCCGAAAATAGACAAAAATCGCAAGAAATTATAGAGCGTAGAGAAAAAGGAGAAAAAATACCCGATTATGAATTAACATTGCGCATCAAAAATGGAGAGACCCTCCTATTGCGTGTCAAGGCTTCGGTCGTTTATATTCAACAGCAACTCACGACCCTCATTGTCTTTGAGGATATCACCTATTTGAAAGCCTCTCAAGAAAAAATAGAAAAAAATAATGCCCTTCTTACTTCGGTCTTGAACAGCCCTTCGCAAACCATTATTTTTTCTTTGGACAAGGAATATTGCTACACAAGTTTCAATGAAAATCACCTGAATATGATGCGACATATTTGGGGCAGGGACATAGCGATTGGCGAAAATCGCTTGTCTTATATAAAAGACGAAAAAGAAAAACAGGAGACAAAATCGCATTTTGATAGGGTTTTATTAGGCGAAAGTTTTCAGTTGATAGCAGAATATGGCGAGTCGCCGAACCAATTTTTTTATGAAAGTTCCTACAATCCTATCAAAGATGAAAAGGGGAATGTTACAGGCTTGACGGTTTTTTTGTTTGACATCACTTCCCTCAAAAGAACCGAAGAGGCTTTGATGAAAAGTCAAAAAGAATCAAATACGATTTTTGATAATACCTTTGATGCCTTGTTTCTCGTAGAAGAATCTACCCACAAAATTGTCAGATGTAACAGACGGGCAACGGCTTTATTTGAGGTAGAAAATAAGCACGAAATTACGCATGTCTTAGGGTATGAGCATTTTATGCCGGGCGAAACGTATCAATTAGCGATAGACACAAGCCTCAAAAATGGCGAAGTGTGGCAGCAAGAGTTGGAGTATGTGAGTGCAAAAGGCAGACTTTTTTGGGGAAATTTAAGCATCAAAAAAGTAATAACTTCTCCCGAAATGGGCTTTTTTATAATGAAAATTTCGGATATAACAGAGCGAAAAAAGATGGAATTGGAGCTAAAAGAGAAGCAAAAATTCATCAAAAAAGTTATAAATGCGGTTCCAAATTTGATTTTTGTTAAAGATGCGCAAGGCAGATTTGTATTGGTAAATAAGGCATTTGCTGAGTATTATGGGGTAGATGCGCAAAGTATTATTGGCAAAACTGACCTTGATATTGTGCCTGATAAATATAAGAATTACCTCACTTATTATCGCGAATCTGACCAAAAAGTACTGAACACAGGAGAGTCTGTATTTTTGCCCGAAGTTCAAAAAGTAGATGCTAAAACGGGCGAAATGAGCGTTCATCAAACCGAAAAAGTCTTGCTGATAGTAGGGGAGGGGGAAAAACAAATTCTCGGCGTAGCAACGAATATAACAGAGCGAAAAAAAGCAGATGCAGAACGCCTAAAATTGGTGGAAAGTCTTATGCAAAATGTGCAAGATTTGGAGCAATTTACGTATATGGTTTCGCACAATTTGCGCTCACATGTAGCCCGTATTTTGGGGCTTGCGGGCTTATTAGATAGCAAAAATAAAGACAATCCGTTCAATGATTATATATTTACGACTGTGGTAGATGAGGCGACAAGGCTTGATGCTATCATTGGCGATTTGAATATTATTCTTGCCGTCCGAAATAACAATGACGAGAAAAGAGAGCAAATTAATTTAAAAGAAATGTGTGATTCTGTTTTGCTTTCGATTGTTACAGATATAGAAAAACATGGCGCAAAAATAGCATGGGATATTCCTCAAAAT
>JAYUZN010000725.1:0-2073 GCA_043751755.1 Bacteroidota bacterium
TTTGTGCGATAACTGGCAAAAAAACCATTTCTGGAAACAATGTTTCTCACGCTAACAACAGAACGAAGCGTAAATTTTTCCCGAATTTGCAACGCAAAACATTTTATATTCCCGAAGAAGACCGCTATGTAACCATGCGTATTTCTACTTCTGCAATCCGTACCATCAACAAAAACGGTATTTTGGCTGTTTTGAAAAAAGCAGGTGCTAAGATATAAGGACTTTTGTGCAAAATATATAACCTGTGTGGGTACTTTTACACCCTCACAGGTTTTTTGTTGGAGAAATGCAACGATTCGAGGGGTTTAGCTATCTTTGTCTCGCAGATTTTCGCAGATGGGGACGCAGATTTCCGCAGATTTAAGACAATATAAGTGTTAATCTGCGAAAATCTGCGGTTAAATCTCTGAAAATCTGCGTGAAAAAAACATTATAATGAAATATATCTTTCTTCTTATTACTTTTTTGAGCGTTTTTGCCGCACAAGCGCAGTGGGTTTCTCGTTCAGGTTTGGCACAAAATGCAACAAATTCGCCCACTTTGCGCACTTTTCCCTGTGATGGAGACTCCATTTATGAGGAAAATTTTAATGCTTTGCAAGCAGGCGAAATCCCTGCGGATTGGCAGGTATTGGATTTCGACACCCTCACGCCAAACGATAATATTTCCTATCTGACCAAAGGCTGGCAACGTATATTAGATTTTAAAGACTCTAACAACGTAGCAATGGCTTCGCCTTCGTGGTATCAAGCCCCGCACGCAAGTGATGATTGGATTATTACAAAAAAAATTCATACAGGCAACAATTCTTGTCTGTCGTGGTATGCCTATTCGCAGGACGTTTATTATCCCGAAAGATATGATGTCTTGGTTTCTACAACGGGTACAGATACGGCTTCCTTTACTGCCGATTCCGCCTCTATTCTGCGCGCGGTTTCAGGGGAGTTTTATAGCGAAAATTACCGTTCTGCGAGCCTTGCTGCTTACAAAAACAAAAATATTTATGTAGCTTTTCGCCAACGTTCTTATGACAAATTTGTATTAGTACTTGATAATGTGCGCTTTGCAGAAGTGAAAACAAAAGACCCTGCTACTTTTTCTATCCGTACTTCTCCCTATTCCGACACTTCAAAAAGTGTAACCATACGTGGCTCAATCATTAACCTTGGCTCTGATACGCTCAAAATAGATTCCGCACAGTTGAATCTCCATTACAAAATCGCAGGCGGCGTAGTGCAAAGTATGTCTATTAACGCTGCCTTGACGATTGCCCCAAATGACACCCTCAATTGGGTGCATGATTCTACTTGGACAACGCCCAATACGTATGGTGTGAAACAGTTATGTGCTTGGTTTACAGGTATTTCTGGGCAACCTATCAACAACGATACTTTGTGTATAGATTTTGGTATTTACCCTACATCCATCATCGGGCAAATCCCGACAAAGGACATTCAAGTATATCCGAATCCAAGTGAGGGCATTTTTAAGATAAATATTGATAGGGAAATAGCTTCCCACTATTTGAATATGAAGCTCATAGATATATATGGAAACCTTGTATATCAGCAAGATAGCCTTCATCTGGGAGAAAATGAGTTCTCTGTGAGTGCTATCAGTTCGGGCATGTATTTTCTGTATATTCAAGACGAAGTTGGAAAAACATTTAAGACAAAAATAGTTATTCTGTAGCTATTGCGATTTAGAAAATGGACTGTAATTAGAGTGGCTCACTTTTAGAAAGTGAGTCACTCTTTACTGTTGTGGGAAAAATGTGTATATTTGCCTCAAAATAAGCAAACTATGCAAAAAATAAAAATTCCGTATGGGCTGGCAAACTTTGAGACTTTGGTGCTTCAAGGATATCATTACGTGGACAGAACCCATTTTATTGAGATAATAGAAGAAATGGGGGAACGAAATATTGCTTTTTTACGTCCACGTAGGTTTGGTAAGAGCCTGTTTGTCAATGTGTTAAAGGATTATTACGACATTCAGAAAAAGGAGAAATTTGAAGCCCTTTTTGGCAAATATTATATAGGCAAAAACCCTACACCTTTGGCAAATAGCTAT
>JAYUZN010000726.1:0-4292 GCA_043751755.1 Bacteroidota bacterium
TATCCGGGTGTCAATTTTTCCCTACAAACGGCAGGAAAACCTACTTCACACCTGCAAATGCAGCTCAATGCAGGTTTTGGTGCTATCTCTGAACAAAGCGATACAGATACGCTATTTTCCCATGTTCCCAAAAATCTTCACCCCAATATTTTCGTCTATACGCCTTTTTATTATGGCGATATTCGCTTCAAATTTCTCCCCATTCGCAAGTTTCGCCTAAAACCCTATTTGAGTACGGGGGTAGGCATTTTGCTCTTTTCACCCCAAGACCAATATAGCAATTTGTTGGTAGAAAAGCCCAATTCTCGCCCAAAAGGGGAGGAGTATAATACTTATACCTTGTATATTCCTGCTACGATGGGGTTGGAATACAAGCTCAGTCGTGCCTTGTCTTTGGGCGTAGATTATACTTTTCGCGGACTAAATACAGATTATTTGGATAATATAAGCAAATTGGGCTATGTTAAAGGCAAAGATAAAATATATTCTTTACAAGTTTGTGCCTATTTTACGCCAGGAGCAGTGTTAAAGCCGATAGAAAAAACGAATATTTATATTCCCCCTGTCAAAGAACAGCCTAAGCCTGACACAATTTTGGCGACAAATGAGGCAACAAAAGCCTATATTGTCCGTTATGATTCGTTGGAATGGGAGATTTTGCAAGGCTATAATATGAATCCGCTTGATGAAAAAGTGGCAGAAAACAGCCTTCGTCCCCAAACCATCGATACTTTGTTGATGATTTTGTTGGATAAAATGCCTGCCGAATCGGAGAAAACCAAGCCTCAAAAACAAACCCGTATTCAAACAATCGAATGTGTGGCATGGGAGGAAAAATATCAGCCTTTTTTCTCGGAATTGATTACTATACAACGTAGTACCTGCTTTCCCAGCCTCAAAGTTGATGCAACGACTATTCAAGTGCCTTTGTTGAAAGCAGATGCGGAAGTTGCGGCAGAGCTTGCAGCTATTTCGGGACAAGATTTCTTGCTCAATGATGACGAAATAACGCCTGAAGAAAAAGCAGAATTGGTGATTCAAACGGGTGAAATAGATTTGTGGGTGTTTTTGGAAAACAAGGCAATGGCAGAAGGGAATTATTTTTACTATGAATGTAAGCCAGGCGATAATTATGACTATCTTTATAATCGCTTCAAGATACGGACAGAAACGACTTTGCGCCTCAATCAACGTGCAACCTTCCCAATTCCGCCCGCTACAGGGGTCATGATAATGCCTGATGTGCGCAGATGGATAGCGATGTTGCCTGATATAGAACGGATTAGGGAAGATGTGGGCATAGGCAAAAATGTGCGATTGAGGTATTGAGAGAAATGAAAAATAAGAAATGAAAAATATCGGATAGTTACTTGTGTGCCATTATGAATTGTTCAAACAGTGTCTGAACAATGTAGTACATCATGTAGAAAGCTTTTTTATAAAAGGACTAAGGAACACGAAAAGAATAAAATCATAATTTACTACTAAGGCACGAAGGAACCTAAGAAAGAAAAAGGGTGGCTTAGATGTCTTCTTTTACCATATTGCTTCGTGTTTCTTCGTGCCTTAGTGGTGAGAAAAATATCAACTTTCAGCTTCTTCATGTATAAATATATTCTCCTCTTGTTCGGCACAGTCCTTTGCAGTTCCTTCCTGATGGCGCAGCATCTCCGAACCAACTCCTTGCAGTTGGGATTGGGCATGACTGCGACCCATTATAGTGGGGATTTGACGGAAAAAAATGATGGTTTTTATCGTTTTTATCCTGGCATAAATGTGTCTTTGCAAGGCGAAGGACACAATCGACTGCAGGCGCAATGCAATTTGGGAATGGGCAATTTTGCAGACCAAATCACGCAAAAAAAATATTATCTTCAAGCTCCCGATTCCGTTCACCCGAATCGTTTTGTGTCCACAAGTTTTATTTATGGAGATGTGCGCATGAAAGTGCGTTTGCTCAATCATCGCAGGTTTCAGCCCTTTGTGAGTGCGGGCGGCGGTTTTTTATTTTATTCTCCCAAAGACAAAAGAAATCTCGGCTTGTTAGACCAAGAAACTACCCGTTTGACTGATGAAACCTATCAACTCATTAGCCTACAAGCCCCTATTTCCGCAGGACTTACCTACAAAATTACCCCTGTGATGGGATTGGGATTGGATTATACCTATCGTTTTTTGACTACAGATTATGTAGATAACATTGGGAAATTGGGGCTAAAAAAAGGAAATGATGCCTTGCAAAATGTGCAACTTACCCTGTATCTCACGCCTTCGCCCAGCCCATATAATATGCAGCCCAAAGTGCCTAAACCCAAAACGAAAAAAGAAGAGTTACCTGCTCATGATACCATTTTTGTAAACAAAGAACTCTATGAGGCAATTGAAGCAGCAAAAGACGAATTGCCCGATGACATAGAAGAACCTGAACAAGAAGATTATTTTGATATGCTCAATAAAGGCTCTGAATGGCAGTATGAAATCGAAAAAGGCTTGAAAAACAAGCAGGATTCTATTCAGTTTCAAGAGAAAGTGCGCCCCGATGATGACGAAGTAGGGGCAGATGACTATGGTTGGCTATGGCAAAAAATGGTAGAAAAGGCGACTCGCCAGAAAAAATACATTACCATTACGCCCGAACCAGGGGACACTTATATGGATATTTATATAAAATACCATGTACGTCCCAGCGTGGTGCGCAGGCTGAATGTCTTAGGCAATTCTACAGAACTCCCTAAAAACAAGCCGATGACGATTCCTGACACGCGCCAATGGGCAGATTTGTTTCCTGATGTGGAAGCCATTTTGAAGGCATTGGAGGAGGGAAAGAAGGAATAAGGAAGGGTATAGCTTAATTTTTGCGGTTAATAAATATCTCAATCCATTATTCCATTTTAAACATCAAGTTCTAAGCCCTTCGAGTGGTCGCAGCCCCTCGAAGCGGCTTAACCTAAAAATAAACACATGAAAAATACCTATCACAACGCAGGTCCCGAAAGGCTTCTCGAACTCAAAAGGCTTGAGGCAGACACTTTGCGAGACTTGTTGCGCTCGGTCAATAATCCTGCTTTAGACACCAAAAGTGTGTGTATGATTGTGCGCAATGTGCTACGCGCGCAAATTGGCGTAAAAAAAATGATTTTTTTCTACAAAGCAGAGCAACAATGGAAAGAAGGGATTCGTACAAATCATTTTGAAACTGCTACAAATGAGGCGATTGCAGAAATGCAACTCCTGCATTATACCACTCAAATCACCGAAGAAGTATTGCCTAACTTGTGCGAATTAGGCATAGAATACGTCATTCCCCTCAACAGTGCGGGCGGTTTGACAAATGCCTATTTTCTCATAGCCGACTTTGCTGATACAGAAGAAGAAACGCAAAGTGACCTTATTTTTATCGAAACAGTAGGGCAAATTTTGGCAACCGCCATTCAAAATCGACAACTTATAAAGGAGCAAATGCAGCAAGAGTTTCTGAAAAGAGAGCTAAATGTTGCCGCAGATTTGCAAAAACAGCTATTATTATCGGATTTTGGGCGGTTTTTGGAGATAGATGTACATGCCATTAATTTGCCCTTTCAAGGCGTAGGCGGCGACTATTATGATGTCATCAAAAAAGGAAAAGGGCTGACCTTTGTGTGCATGGCAGATGTGTCTGGCAAAGGCATAAGTGCGGCTCTGCTCATGTCAAACCTGCAAGCAAATCTACGAGCCGCCTGTGCAAACCATGATGATTTGAGCCTAATTGTGGAAAGCCTCAATCGGATAATGTTCAAACTTACAGGCGGAGAGCGATTTGTTACGCTGTTTTTGGCAAAAATAGACACCCGCACCAAGACCTGTTCCTATATCAATGCAGGGCATGATTATCCTGCGTTGGTACAAAATGGCAAGATTCGTTGGCTCGAAAGTCAAGGAACTTTTGTAGGCATTATTCCTAAGCTCAAAATAAAAGAATCTTCCTTCATTTTTGCAGAAAATGACTATCTTTTTCTCTATACAGACGGGCTTGTAGACCAAAAAAATGCCCTTTCTCAAACCTTCAACACTGACAAAATCGCGGAAACTTTGCTTACAGTCATTCACTTACCTTCGAAAGAATTGATTGCCCATTTTGTGCAAAATATAAAAGATTTTTCTGGAAATACGGAGGCTACAGATGATTTGACGCTGTTGAATGTGCGCTTTTTGGGCTAAGGATTGAAAAATAAATAAGTTGATGATTTTATAGTCCCGTAGGGACGCGATATTTATAGAAAAAAAATATGCCCCGCCCCGCCCGCCCCCTCTTG
>JAYUZN010000727.1:0-5586 GCA_043751755.1 Bacteroidota bacterium
ATATTGCTCTTGGGCGGAAGTGCTTGGTGTATGCTAAATAGCAAGCCTGTAATGACGCATACAAACATGCAAATTGTGTCCGAAAAGCCGATGTATGATGTCCTAAAAGGCGTTTTTGCAGGGGATAAGATGGTTTCAGTCTTTGCAGAAACGGGCTATTTTTCGCCTATTCTCCTCAATGAATCCGAAATATTGGCGACAGATAGCAGCGAATTTGCAAGGTTAAATGAGGTACTTGGAGATAGTTTTTCCTTTGTTAAAAATGATTTTCCTTTTTTTCAAAAACAATTCAAAGCCCGCCCAGATTCGTTTTTGATAGTCGCAGATTCTTTTTTAGCAAAAAATATTATAACCTTGCAAAAGTTGGCGATTTCTTTGGGCGATTCTACGCAAAATGACTCCGCTATTTGGGCTGTTTTTCATGAGGAAAAAGGCAGGGAATTGCGTTTTTTTGAAATATCTCTGCCCCTTTTCTCCGAAAATCTACAACAATGCCTCCTCTCTGTGAAAATGCGCTGCGGAACAAATTGTGGAAAAGGGCATAAAGTGCTGCTTCGCAAGGAAAATGAGGCTTGGAAGGTGGTAAAAGTGTTTCAAGGCTGGGCTTCTTAGAAAATAAACCTTGTAAATTGAATACTTGATGTTGCAATTTACAAGGCTGTTAACTATCTTTGCAGCATGATAACACGCATTGCTAGCCAGATTTTGGCAGAAAATTTGAGCTATTTCCCCATTACGGGCATTATAGGTCCCCGACAGGTGGGCAAAACTACGCTTGCCAAAAGCCTGCTTACACAAGTCGGAAAGCCTTTTCTTTGGTTGGATTTGGAGTTAGAAAGTGATGTGCAGAAACTCGCAGAAGCAGAAACCTATTTGCGCTATCATCAAGATAAATGGGTGGTAATAGATGAAATTCAACGACTTCCACGCCTTTTTCCTTTGTTGCGGGCTTTGGTAGATGAGCATAGAAAAGCAGGGCGTTTTATGATTTTGGGTTCTGCTTCGCCGCATATTTTGCGCGAAAGTTCGGAGTCTTTGGCAGGCAGAATTGCTTATACGGAGCTATGTCCTTTTTCTTTGAGCGAAATAGAAGGGGACATTAGTATGGAAAAACATTGGCTACGTGGCGGATTTCCAGAGGCTTTGCTTGTAGAAAAGGAAACAATAGTATGGCGTTGGTTAGATAATTTTCTAAGCACATTTTTGGAAAGAGATTTGCGTCTTTTGGGCTACGAAATTGCGCCTCAATCCATGCGAAAAGCCTTGCAAATGCTGGCAAGTATTCATGGTAATTTATTGAATGTGAGTGAAATAAGTCGTTCTATGGGAATTTCTACTACCACGCTTAACCGCTATTTAGACGTGTTAGAAGGGAGTTTTTTAATTGCACGTTTGCCCCCTTATTTTGCCAATATCGGAAAAAGATTGGTCAAAAGCCCTAAATTTTATGTGAGAGATTCTGGGATTTTGCATACTTTGTTGGGGATTCATAGCTATGAACAACTGCTTGACAACCGCATTCTGGGGGCTTCTTGGGAAGGCTATGTGATTGAGCAAATCCGCAGAATCTCTTTTGAAGGCTGGCAATTCTTTTTTTACAGGACACAAACAGGAGCAGAAGCAGACTTGTTGTTGCAAAGTTCAAAAGGGAATTTATATTTAATTGAAATCAAGTTTTCTATGATGGCGAATATTAGCAAAGGCTTTTTTCAGAGTGCCGAGGATTTGATGCCTAAACAAAAATATGTGATTGTGGCAAAAGGTGAGCTATATCCGCGCGCAGATGGGACGATTGTGTGCAATTTATCCGACTTTTTGAAAGAGATTTTTCCTGCGTTGGATTGAGGAATAACTTGATGCTAAAAGTCGCTTAAATGCGAATATTTTTTTCTGGAAAACAATTTAATTTTTGAAATTTCTGCTAATTGTAAAAGATAGGGTAAATAACTATTTAAACTATGTACTTTTGTGGAAACGTTTTTAACATGACTCCCTTTTGCCCCATTTCCTGCCAAAAAAGGGACTAAATCATATTCATTTACAATCATAACAAGGTGTATTTTTCGATTCCAGCGATGGATTCTTGGCGCATATCCTCCAATAGTTACTACATAAATATTAGATAACAATGCTTTTTGATGGGTTTTGCCTAACTTTTTTGCCACACGATTGATGGCATAATAAGTAATAAAAGCCCCTCTGCTATGCGCATAAATCAAGGCAGTATCGTTGTTTTGCAAGGTATTATACAAGGCATTTGTCAGGGAATCTGTAGCCTTAGGCGGAAAGCCACAGCCCCAAAGAAAAGCGCGAAGAATATCCGCTTTCTTGGCTTTTTTGGGCGTTTTTTTTCCTTCTAATTCCGATTCAGAATAGATGAGGCTTAGGTCTTGTTGAAGGGTATTTGCCACTTTTTGGGCTTGAGCTATTGCTTTCTCTTCAGGACACCACATTCCGTTGAGGTAATATATTTGCTTGTGAAATGCGGGCTTCGAAATGGATATAACATACCTTTTACCGTCTTTTGATTGGGCAAAAGAGGCTGCTACAAAGAGAGAAAAAACAAAAAATAAAATGAGATTTTTCATAAATGCTTTCTCAAGAAAAAACCGTTGGGGGACGTTTTTTATTATTAATTTGTTCCAGTAATTTTTCTTTTTTTGTCTTATCTTTTGGCAAAGCAATTTTTCTATTGTCCATTTTCCCATTTTCCATATACTTAAACCCAATATAACATTGTTGATTTGGGTAAGTTATGGTTAGAATGTTCTCAATATTTACCAAATAAGTGGACTTAGATGGGATAGTTTTTACCCCATTCTGTGTCTCGATATTTACACTCGTCTCGCTCTCAAACCGTATAAAGTATTCACTACACTTACCAAGTTGTTCTTCTATTTTGTTCAAAGAAAATGCAAAATAATAAGGTTCTCTATCACTGAAATAGCCTTTGATGCAACTATGAGGAATATTTTTGCCTGTTTCGAAATAGACGATTGCTGAAATTTTGACAAAATCGATACCTTTATCCTTATTCGGAATACAAATACTACTGCCCAAGCCCCCGCGAAACCGAATGTTATTAAGGATTTCTTCCAAATTCTTGATATATTCTGCTAATTCTCTCCGAGTTACTATTTTTTGACAAGCCTTGTTAAATGCGTTTTTTATATCTTCTTCTATATATTCACTTTTGATGAGATAATCAGCAGCACTCAAACGAAGTGCGTTAATCAGGTGCTGCCTGTAACCCGTCACAAAAATGACCTCAAATGGGCTTAATCGCTTATCATTCACTTCTTTGAGCAGGTCTTTTATCAAAGTCAATCCATTTTTGATTCCTTCTTTGAAGTCGATATCTGAAAAAATAATATCGGGCTGCTCCTTCATCACAAGGGCATAGCTCGAATCTACTGTATTCGCTTCGCCTACAATGACCAAACTGTTGTCGGCAATTGAGCTTTGCAACATATCTTGCAACTCTGCGATAGCGGCATCTTCATCTTCTATTATGACAGCTCTGTATTGCATATATTAAATTGAAAATTGTATTGGTCTTATTTGCTTATTTCCATAAAAAATCAACAATAATAAAAATGAAAAATAACGGAAACCCCTACCTCATGGCTAACGGTTTCTCGCTCAATTCTTTTGCCTTCTAATCGTTCATATAGCTCCAGCATTTCATCTATTGCAGGTGTACTATACGCATTTTGTGCATGCCCTAATAGTTCTTCTTCTGCCTCTTTTATCTCCCTCCCTTTTTCTAATCCTACGCCATTGTCTTGTATAACAATGTCAAAACCCTGTTCTGTTTTTTGAACCAAAAGTTTGAGGCATCTATCCGCTTCTACTTTGGGCAAAAGTCCATATTTTAACGCATTTTCGATGAACGGCTGGAAAATGATAGAAGGCATTTTAAGGTGTTGAATATCAACATTTTCATCTATTTTTATTTCATAATAAAAAGGTCTTTTTCCCCGCTTATCTTCCTGAAACTTCATTACATTTATATAATGTTCACAGAGTTCTATTTCTGAAGCTACCGTTATTTCGCCTGCTTTTACGCTTTCAAGCCATTGACGCAGCAACTTTGAAAGCTCTTTTAAATAGGTTTTTACGTCATAATCTGCTATATGTTGTATAGGATGCGCAATAGAATTGCCAAGAAAATGCGTATTAATTTGTGCTTTTAACGTTTCTAACCGCTCATGTTGATAGCCTATTTCTATCTGTGTGCGCATGTAGCCCAATAAGGCAGAAAAGTAAAATGCCTCTAACATAATCCCTATTTTTGTAAAAGAAAAAGGCTTAATAACATACAAAGATTTGATAAAAAAGAAAGAATGTTCATTGGTTATTATATATTTTACCAATTCTAACAAAACAAAAAATAACAAAAAACTTACCCCAATTAAGAGATATTTGTACAAAAAATGTCGTTTTTCCCGAAATTCAATTCCAAAAAAGACCAAAAAAGCTACCCCAGCTACTGCCATCATCAAGCGACTCAATTCAAAAAGATTATTTGCAGGATGTTCGTATTTGAGCAATTTAAGGAAAATAATCACCCCCAAAAAAGCAAACAGAGTATAGCCGATAAAGGTAGCGATTTTGGCGGCAGAAAGGTGTTTTCCGCCAATAGAATGGGTTATATGCTGCTTTTGTTTATTTGTATAAATGGGGGTTTGTATAAAAGCAGCGAGAAAGAAGGCAAAACAAGCCCAAGAGACATTGTTCAAAGCAGCATCTATGAAGCCAAAATAATCTGCAAAATAGCCAAATGGAAAATAGGTAAGCCATTCTACCATTGCAAAACCCCTATGCCAAAAGAGTAAAGCCATGAAAAAGAGATAGCCTGTATAGAACAAAAAAGCCTTTTGTTTGGAAACATAGACCTGAATCCCGATACTCATAGACAAAGTAAACAATAAAATCGCATATACAACATCAAGCCATCGCGCCCAAAAACGAATGGAACGAATCTCACGGATTTCGCTTGCTTTTTCCTTTGTCAGCACTTGCATTTCGGTATTCAAGGTATCTTTTTGCGCGCAAGCAGGTATTTTTAAGTAAAAAGTATCCGTTTTTTGTAAGGTTATAGGCAAGGGCGCAATCCAACGATTGTCGTAATATGCGAGTTGTTTTGCGTTTACCTCTGCCCCAAATCGTGCAGGGCTTGCCTGTTGTGTATATAAAGTCATATTGCGCCTTCTCCCCACATACAAAAATAAAGGAATCTTTGTCTTGCCCGTATCTTTCAGCGCAAATCGCAGCCAAATATCCTGTTTTTGGGCTATAGAATCAATTTTAGGCACATTTTCAGCCGCTACAAAGGCTTTTGTCTGGACTTCTTTCCATGTTATAGTCGCTGTTTCGTCCACATAAACGCTCACAAAAGGATACAAGGGCAAAGCATGTAGCTTTTCCCCCTCAAAATCGCAGCTTTTGTTTTGCGCAAAAAGCTGCCCAAACATCATGATGATTAGTAGTAACCGTTTCTGCATCTCTTAAAAATTGACCTTGCAAAGTTAGGAGAGTTTGGGAGATTTTTCGCTTATTTTTTATCCTATCAGCACTTTTTAT
>JAYUZN010000728.1:0-1661 GCA_043751755.1 Bacteroidota bacterium
GTGCCTACGGCACTACTCGTAGTGAGCCTACCGAGCTAAGAAATGCTCAAAATGAGTGTTATAACTAAATCATCAAGTTATTTATTTTTCAATCCTTAGGCTTTAGCCTGAGCTTGATAGATTTGCCTTTTTTTGTATAAGGCAAGCTAAAGCATGCGCTACCCCTCACAAAAATTCAACACTGCGTAAGCAATTTTTGCCCGTTCTACCCCTTCATCTTTGCTATCTATCAGCCCCAACATATTTTGTTTTTCCAATTTTGCCAACTTTCCTTTGAGTAATATAACGTCATTTTTCAGAGCTTCTGGGACACTTTCCTCCAATAGCTCCAAAGCCTCTTTCAGCCGAGATTTGCCAATAAGCTGTTGAATAGTGGCTTTATTCGCGGAAACTTTTGGCGGTTCTATTGGGGAAATGGAGCTTATTTGTAGAGGTTCTACGATTTTTCTAATGGCTGCTACTACCTCAAGCCAAGCCACATCTCTATCTTCATATGCAGAAACGGGTTTACCTTTGCTCGGCAAAGCATTGAGCTTGGCAAAAGGGGTACTTAGCCAATCGCAAGGGCGCAAAATAACAGGAATAAGTATCACTTCTCCCTTGTTATGGCGTTCCATTGCACTCGCTAACTCTACATTCCATAGGTAATCATCTGCCATAAAGTAGCTACTAACCAAAAAAATAATAATATTTGCTTCTTGCAACTGTTTTTTGATAGCAGCCTCCCATTCTTCTCCAGGCACAATGTCTATATTACTCCAAGTAGAAATTTTGTTTTCTCGTTCTAAAGGAGCAAGCGTAGTGAGTAGTTCGTCTAACTCGCTACGATTGCTGTTTGCATAAGAGATGAATATTTTTTGGGTGGGCATAAATGTGTGATGTTTTTTAGGGTGCAAAAATAAAAAATATTGTGTATCTTTCGCAAATTTTCTGAAAAAATACTATAATATCTGCTTATTGTGGCATGAAAATGGCTAATCTATTCGATTTCTATACAAAAAAACACTCATCAACAACAAATGAAACAAACTACCACGATTATCTGCACGATATTTTTACTATTTGTATGGGCTTGCGGAGTTACTACTTACCAATTAGCAGACAAAAAATATTCGTCTATTATCATTCAGAATCCAGGAGATTTGTATTCTACGTATGAGTTTAGCAAATCTGACCGCAGAGAATTGATTGAGCAGGGCTTCAAAGATGAACTTATTAGAACGATGGAAAAAATGAGCATAGAAGCTGCTTGGCCCGCAGGGATTGCTGATTTAGCGGGGCGTTTCGAAATGCGTGATGCCTTCAAAACCTATAAGGCTTTCAAAATAGCACACATTGGGGCAGGGGAGAGGGTAATTTTGGTAATTCCTGCGAAAGCAAATAAAAAAATGTCTCCCAAAATGCGCCCCAATCAAGATATATTTTTTGTGATGGAGGCAACAGGGATAAAGCAATGATGGCACGCAGATTCCCGCAGATGTAAGCGGATAACGCAGATAAAAAATTCTACATCTGCGACATCTGCTATCATCTGCGGGAATCTGCGTGAAACCTCAAAACTGCGCATTCGCATATTCCGTTTGCAGCCTCACCAAACTCTGATAAATCCCACTTTCTATAGAAAGAAGCTCCTCATGCGACCCCGATTCTGCCACTTTTCC
>JAYUZN010000729.1:0-2155 GCA_043751755.1 Bacteroidota bacterium
CAAGAAAGGAGGTACAAGCGGACGCTTGCACCAGCAATACAACCAATATCTTAACCTTGTTTATTTAGTCTGTACTACTTAGTCCAAGATTAACTCCACATACAAAAGAATAAAGTGTTATTTTTAATAATATTTTTTGGCTATTTGTCATAGGCTATTTTTTTAGTAATTCTGATTTTTCGCTTAAATCCAAAATTTTGATTTAAAATATAATAATTTAAAAACATTTACATTTTTTAACTTAACAATAGATTACAATTCATTTTGGTCTATTAGAATTGCCACCAACACATAGATTGCCGCAAAATAATCACACAGATTTACACAGATTAAGAATAATTCGGCACACTTCGGCAAGCTCAGTGTCCATTTCACTAACCTAATCTGCGTAAATCTGCCTGCCCTTAACCCCTATTCTTTGGCAGCTTCTGGCTTCATACTTGCCTTTTTATTGCTCCGATGAGTTACCCTACGCCCATTGCCGCCAGGGGTTCGAGTAGTTACCGTTTCTTCGGAAACCGCTACCACAGGTTTTGCCTGTGCTGCGTCCGCGTGGTCTTTTGCTTCGCCTTTGCAGCAAGATTTTCCAGCTTCTGCCCCTTTGCAGCAGGCTTTTTTCTCTACACTTGGCGCAGCAGTTGTGCTTGTTGTGGTAGTCGTTTGTGCAAGCGCAAAAGTCAAAGACAGCGCAAATGCAGCTATAAACGTTCCTAAAATTTTCATAATTGAAATAATTGATATGAAATGATTGATGAATAAATAATGAATTTTGCGCAGATTTAACCGCAGATTTTCGCAGATGTTTTGAATCTGCGTGAAATCTGCGTCCCTCATCTGCGAAAATCTGCGTGAACATACGATAAAACGGAAAATCCGTTCAAAAGTTGCACAGATTACTGCAATTTTGCGTTTTTGGCTCCGTAGGCAAAATAAATACACATACCTATTGCCATCCACACAATCAAGCGTAGCCATGTCCAGCCGTCAAGCGCGAGCATCATGACCAAGCAGCTCAAAATCCCTAAAATAGGCACAAGCGGCACAAGCGGCGTTTTGAAAGAACGGGGCGCGTCAGGCATGGTTTTGCGCATCACTAATACGCCTGCACATACCAAAATGAAGGCAAACAATGTGCCTATGCTCGTCATTTCTCCCACAACATTCGCAGGCACAAATGCCGCAAATAGGCTCACAAATACCATAAATAACAAGTTGGATTTTGCGGGAGTAGAGAAGGTTGGGTGTACATCTGAAAACATTTTTGGCACCAAACCATCTTGCGACATAGAGAAAAATACCCGCGATTGCCCCATAAGCATCACCATAATTACGGAAGAATAACCCGCCAAAATCGCCAAAATAATGGCATTGTTCAGCCAAGGATAAGCAGGAATTATTTTTCCATCAGCCCCCATTGTTCCCATATGCTCAATCGCTACGGCTACAGGTGCGATGCCATCTTGCCCCTGAAAATCGGTGTAATTGGCAACCCCTGTCATGACATGCGCAAACAAAATATAGAGTACCGTACAGATAGCAAGCGAAACCAAAATCCCAATAGGCATGTCTTTTTTAGGATTTTTTGCCTCCTGAGCGGCAGTAGAAACAGCATCAAAACCGATATAGGCAAAGAAAATAATCCCTGCAGCCCGTACCACGCCAGACATCCCAAAAGAGCCAAACTCACCTGTATTTGTAGGAATATAAGGAGTATAATTTTCACTACGAATAAAACCCCAACCTAAGATAATGAAAATCAATACAACAGTAACTTTGAGGGCTACGATAATGCCATTGATAAAGGCAGATTCTCGGGTGCCTTTGACTAATAACAAAGACATCAAAATGACAATCAAGATAGCAGGAAGGTTTATCAAGCCTAAAATATGCGTTC
This sequence comes from Bacteroidota bacterium, assembly GCA_043751755.1. Classification (GTDB taxonomy): domain Bacteria; phylum Bacteroidota; class Bacteroidia; order J057; family J057; genus JAAFHL01. The sequence continues at coordinate 1,895 of JAYUZN010000729.1, forward strand.
CGCCTTGCAATACGCCTTCAACCATGCTTCCGCCTTCTATAACCCCCGAAATTTCTTGCCCTGCCTTCACTAACACGCCATCTACCATCGTGTCATATTTGAGTTTGGAGGTAAACCAAGGCGATAAGCACCATTCTATTGGCAGGTTGAACCCTACATTATGGCAGAATTTCACCAAATACCTCGACCAACTTATCGCCACAGTTGCTGCGCCTACCGCATATTCTAAGACCAAATCCCAGCCGATAATCCAGGCAATAA
>JAYUZN010000730.1:0-3758 GCA_043751755.1 Bacteroidota bacterium
ACACAAGGCAAAAGCCCATGCAAACAAAGAAGAGCTAAAAGATATTTATATTGAATTGATAAACACGCATTTATCCCTCGACAAGATAGACAGTGCAGAGCTATATTTGAAAAAACTGCTCCCTTTTATTCCCAAAATTAGCAAACGAGAACAAGGCAGATGTAGGAAATTTGAAGCGCAGGTAGCATTTGAAAAAGGAGAGTTGAGTCATGCGGAAACTTGCGTAAGAGCTGCGATTCCTTTGCGCAAAGACGATAGGGAAGGCTTACTACAAAGTTATATTTTGTTGGGAAAAATATACGAAAAACAAGATAAAATAGCGGCTGCTCACGAGGCTTTTCAAAGGGCATTAGAATATGCGAAAAACCCTGCCACAAAAGATTTTTTGTTCAAAAATGAAGCTTTGACTATTTTTCAGCATCAAATCGCCCTTCATAATGCACAACAGTATCATAAACAAGCTATTACAACTTGTGATTCGGCAGATTTGCTCATTTCTGCCCTGCGACAACTGTATGAAACAGACGAATCTAAGCTGTTTTTGGCGCAAAATGTGAAAAAATTGTACGAAGAAGGCATCATTGCTGCGGCGGCTTTGCAAGACATTGACAAGGCTTTTTATTATTCCGAAAAATGCAAAGCGGTTTTGTTATATGCGTCTATCAAGGCAAATGAAGCCGCAAATAGCTTGCCAAAATCGGCTCAAGATAGTTTGGTTTCGCTGAAAAACAGCCATGATATTGCTACTTTTCAAACACAAAAAGGTAATAATTCCGAAAAAAATATAGATGCTATGCAACAATATACCCAATATTTGAAACAGCTTGAACAGCGATATCCCGAATATGCGCAAAAAAAACGCACTACAGTCAGTAGTCTGCCCCAAATAAAAGCCTATCTGCCCCAAAATCAGCTAATGATTGCCTATTTTTGGGGAGAAAAAAGGCAGTTTTGTTTTGTGTTAGAAAAAGAAAAACAAACTATTTTCCCGATAAATGCCCAAAAAGACAGCCTCAAAAGCCTATTAGTTTCTATTGAAACAAAAAAATCTCGCATTGAACAACAGGCAAAAGCCGCTTACTTGCAGTTGATTCCGCCCCAATTGCAGCAAAATACAAGCTTGAGATGGCTCATTATTCCTGATGGCATTTTGCATAAGTTGCCTTTTGAAGCCTTGATAAAGGAGGGAAAATACCTTGTTCACAGCCATGCGATAAGCTATTCTTATTCTGCTACGATTTGGCAAAACCCGTCCCAAAATGCTGATAGTAAGGAAGATATAGTGATTGCACCTCCCTTTAACGCTTACAAAACCTATCAGCCCAGCTTAGGGGACTTGCAAGAAAAAAAATTCCTTCAAGCCTTTCCGAATGCCACAATTTGGGAAGGCAAAAGGCAGGATATAGTCGCCGCTTTTTCGCAAGAAAAAAACAAAAACTATCATTTTATCTATGCCTATACGCATTCTTTTTCGGATTCTCTGCCCCAAAATTGCCGCATAGTTTTGGCAGATACTTTCCTCACTATCAAGGATATAGAGTCTTTGCATATCCATGCGGATTTGTGGATATTGGCGAGTTGCGAAAGTGGTTTGGGCAGGTTTCATGAGGGCGAAGGCGTGATGAGCCTTGCACGCAGTTTCATTCATGCAGGCTGCCGTTCTGTGATGCCTACTTTGTGGAAAGCAAATGCAGAAAGTGTGCGCAAAATTCTCGAATATTTTGATGCGTATATAACAGAAGGCTATGCCAAAGATATTGCCTTACAAAAAGCCAAAATTCAGTATTTGGCAGAAAGTGAGTCCGAAAATCGCTTGCCTGATATGTGGGCTATGCAGATATTGATAGGAGATGCAGGGGTTTGTAGCCATCAAGGTTCGTGGTGGAAATGGCTGATAGGGGGAATTGCGGTTTTGGGGGCTGTGTATATTGCTCGCAGATTTTCGCAAATTTAACCGCAGATTTTCGCAAATGGTTTTAATCTGCGTTAAATCTGCGTCCCCATCTGCGAAAATCTGCGTGAACTAAAAACGAAGCCATAATTTCCTCCGAAGTTCCCTCGCTTTTTTGCCCCTTCCCCCCTCACTTGCTATCTTTTTGAGATACAATTCTGCCTGTTTATAGTCTTTTTGGGCTACATAAGCAAGGGCTATATCAAAGTCTGCTATTTCTCGAAAAGGCGAATCTTTGGTTATTTTTTCCCATGTTTTAATGGCTTCTGTATATTTTTTTTGTTGAAAATAGTCATCACCTTGCAGCAAGTCTGTAGCTTCTGTTTTTGCTTCCTTTCCGCCCATTTTCTGGTCAGAATATGGCTCAAAATAGGCTATAGCTTCCTTTTCTGAAGGCTTAGGAATAAACTGAATAATTCCCACGCCTAACACAAGAAATACAAGAGCTGCTGCGGCTATATACCTTATTTTTTGGGAAAAAATGACGGACTTTTCTGTTTCTCGAAACCAAGCCGTCATTTCTGCTTTTTTTGCGGTCGCCTGTTCTTTCAATACTTGTTGTGCCGCCAAACGAAAATCCACTTCTTTTCGGAAGCTTTCCTCTGTTTTATATTTTTCTACAAAGGCTTTTCGCTCTTCTGCAGTCATGTTTGAGGTCTGCAGCCTGTCGATTTGCTCGTATATATTCGTTAATGATTCCATAAAAGTTAAAGTTAAAGTTATAGGTTTATGTTCACGCAGATAAACGCAGATTTTGGCAGATTTCGCAGATAAAACGCACAAAATAGGTAATAAGCCCTTTTATCTGCGAAATCTGCCTCTTTATCTGCGAACATCTGCGAGATACAGTTCCCGCAATTCTTCTTCGCACCTCTTCCGCGTCACCGACACCACTTTTCCCGTTTTGAGATTGACATATTCGGGCATTTCCGTATCTTTGAAGCCATAATAGGCTGCAAGGAGCAAAATTGCTTGACATTTGGCATTGAGTTTTTTCACAAAACGCAAAATCTGTTCCCGATTTTCTTGCTCCATAAATTCGCTATCCGCCGCCATTCGATTGATGAGGTTTAATTCCTCATTTTCTAAACTCAAAGTATTAATCGTTTTCTTGCGCAAAAAATCAACACACTTGTTAGAAAAAATTTGATAAATAAAGGTTTTGAGCGAAGCCTTCTGCACATAATCGCCCATTTTGAGCTTGAGAATCACCGCCATAATGCTGTCATTGTAACATTCTAAGGCATCATCAAACGGAACGCCATTTTTTTTAACGCCGATTTCTTTTACCAAATACGCAAATTTTTGGTAACATTCTTTCTCGTATTGATAGCTACGGTTGTCCATTCGCTGGATTCCTTCGATAATTTTCGTGTCATTGGCATAGAAAAGTGGCATAATTTTTCGGTTTATTTGGGTGCGTTCATTTTTGTCTGTCAGTCGTACAGCAGTTTTAAATATGGAAAAAATATCCAAATATTGTACTAAAATAATCCGTATATGATTCAAGTAAAAGGTCTCAACCCTATTTGTAAGTCGATTGTTTCTTGTTTAGATGCAATTAGCGTGCATTTTTCTACGTTTCGCAATTATCGTTAAGGTTCCAACACCCAGTGCGATATGCGGGATTTTGTCTTAGGAATGAAACGTAAATAAGTTGATGATTTTATAGTCCCGTAGGGACGCGATATTTATAGGAAAAAACATGCCCGCTCCCTCTCTTGTTTTTCGTGCTTGCACGAAAAACGGAATAAATTGGGGGAAAAATTCCATTTTCTATAAATATTTCGTGCCTACGGCACTAAGA
>JAYUZN010000731.1:0-2011 GCA_043751755.1 Bacteroidota bacterium
GCAGGATATTTTACGCCTTTTTTCAAGTTATGATAAGGCGAATAGCGATACAAATTATCAAACTGCGCTTTGTTAGCGTCTGCACTTCCATATTCAGGAACCCAAGCATGTCCTATCGTAAATTTATGAAAACGCAGCATATCCAAAACGCCGACTCCCGGCAACGCAACTTTGTATAAATCAGGTCTTTGTGTCATACAAGCCCCCACTAACAAGCCGCCATTTGAACGCCCCGAAATCGCCAATTTCCCACTCGAAGTGTATTGTTCTTTGATTAAATATTCGGCTGCTCCAATAAAATCATCAAATACATTTTGCTTTTTTTCCAACATACCCGCCTTATGCCAATCATCACCATACTCACCGCCGCCACGCAAATTCACAGAAGCATAAATTCCACCCGCCTCCAAAAAGGGCAAAATAGAAGCATTAAAACTCGGTAAAACGCTGATATTGAAGCCTCCATATCCATACAAATAGGTAGGATTGTTGCCATCTAAGGGCATACCTTTTTTGTGGGTAACAAACATCGGGATTTTTGTGCCATCTTTGCTGGTAAAAAATACTTGTTTTGTCTCATAATTTTCAAAAGGAAATTTCACTTGTGCCTTCCAATAGACTTCTGTAGCACGTGTTTTTGTGTTATATTTGTAAATAGTGGCAGGCTGTACAAAAGAAGTAAACGAGAAAAAAGTAATCGAATCTTCTCTATGTCCGCCAAAACCGCCCACAGAACCCAATCCCGGCAAAGCCACATCATACACAAAAGCCCCCGTTTTGAGGTTATACACCTTGACTTGATGCTTGGCATCTATCATATAAGTTACAAACAATTCGTCTCCCAGCAAACTCGCACTTTGAATTGTACCTTCCCCTTCAGGTACAACCACCCGCCAATTTTTTTCATCAGACTTTTTAGGGTCAATTTTCACAATCCTACGCTTTGCAGCCCCTTTGTCGGTGATAAAAATGAGGGTTTCGCCATCATTATCAATGAAGCCAAAATAATTGTCAAAACTGGGAATTAACGGCGTGATAGCAGATTCGGGTTTGCTTAGGTTTTTGTAATGAATGGCAGAATTATCCGTTGCACCTTTTGTTAGATACACTAATAAATGTTTTTCATCTTCACTTACAGTCGTTCCCAAGCCCATCATCGGGTCTTGCGGATAGTCAAAAATCATTTTATCTTGAGCTTGTGGCTTGCCAATTTCGTGATAATAAATTTTAGCATTAATATTTTGCCCTGCATCTTTGTCGTTTTTAGGCTGCGGATATTGGGTATAAAAAAAGCCATTTCCCTGCCAATCTGCCCCAGAAAATTTAATCCATTTTAGCTCATCTGCCTGTTTTTTGCCCGTTTCTACGTCCATCACATAAAACTCGTTCCAGTCAGAACCCGCCTTAGAAAGCCCATACGCCAGCAATTTGCCATCTTTTGAAAAAGAAGTAGCAGCAAGGGAAGTCGTTCCATCTGTGGAAAAGCTGTTAGGGTCAAGCAAAACTTTAGGCACGCCCGTCAAACCTTTTTGCACATACATAACGGACTGATTTTGCAAGCCATCATTTTTGCTAAAAAAGTAATTTTCGCCCTCTCTATAAGGCGCACTTTGACGTGGATAATTCCAAATTTCCTTCAATCTACTCGCCAATTTATCACGGAAACCAATGGTTTTCAAGTAGTTCTGCGTTACTTCATTTTCTGCTGTAACCCATTTTTTCACGTCTTCATTGTCTTCGTATTCGAGCCAACGATAGGGGTCTTCTATCATGCTGCCAAAATATTGCTCTGCAACCGTACCCCTGTGCGCTTCAGGATAGGCACTTTGGGTTTTGGCATCATCATTTTTACAACTGTGTAACATTACACTAAGTGCTAAAGTGCTGTAAATAAAGTATTTATTTTTGAACATATTGGAATTGAAAATTGAGAATTGAAAAATGACACTTCGGCTACGCTCAGTGTACAAAAGCAATACATCTGCGACATCTGCGACATCTGCGACATCTG
>JAYUZN010000732.1:0-2150 GCA_043751755.1 Bacteroidota bacterium
TTTGTGGTTAGGATTTGTTAAAAACTACATGAATTGGGGTGGAAATAACCCGCATTGCGCTAATATCTACATTAGCGGCTATTCAAAATTTAATAATAAATGTAAGTTGCGAATGAATAATTTCTTTGTCATTTCGACCGAAAAGTGAAGGATTTTTGAGGCTTTGCGAAAAAATCTTGCACTTTTCAGGAAGAAATCTTGATAAGATTAGGCATTTTCGTTAAGACTCCTCTCAAAAACAGTCATTTTTTGAGGCTTTGCGAAAAAAATGGCTGTTTTTGTTCGAAATGACAATCCATTCGCAACTTACATTAGTTACTCATAATTAACTAACAAATGTATCATTTATAAGTTATTGATAATTAAAGATTTATATCATCATTGATTGTCAATTATTTAGGCACAACTACTTATAATGATTCTTTACCTACAATAATTCTATCTCCTTTGTGTAACGGCATTTTTAGTTTTACCCACAAGGGAGTTCCCTTATAATATTTATTTGCCCTAATATGCCAGTACTCTTTGCTAGAATACAGATATGGGCTATCTTGCCCATGATACAATTTACAATAACGATATGAGGGTTTTAAATAGGCAACAGAATATGTATTTGTGCAAATATTGAGTATCTTAATTTTTACGCTTTTTTTATGCTTTGGAAAAAGATAACGAAATTCCCTATCTAACTCGGCTTTCTGAATACACAAGAAAGAATCAGCAACGGAGCGCGTATAATCCCCCTCTTGTGCAATATTACCGATATAGGAAGCAATTAGGCTATCTTCAATATAAATACGGTAAGCAGGATAACGAAAAGTGCCTGTAATCCAAAAATGTATTCCTTGTAGATTTATTCCGTCTAAGTCTCGGCAATTAATATGTGTATCTTGTAATACATTCATTTTAATGGCGTAAGCATTTAAATCTTTATGCTTTATGACAGAACGATTATATTTACAAGCCATAAAGAATAGGCAAAATGGTATGATAAGTTTTTTTTTCATTTTGAAGAAATATTAACTAAGACTCGCTGCTTTTGACTATTTAACATTTGTTTACCTCCATTGATATTATAAAATATTTTATACAACTCTGCTCTCGTAATTCTCTCATTATCTTCTGTAACCGTCAATGCTCTTTCGGCTTCGTCGTAAATTTCGCCGCTTCCCATAATATTATTGTATAATATGAGATATTCAGGTTGTCCTTTTGCTTTTTTCAAAGCTAATTCCGTAGTAAGACCCCAAAAAAGGCAACTATCTATTACCTTATAAAACATGGGATACAAAGGATTATTGTCAGATTTTGTCCATATATGACTAATCCCTACTGCATGCAGTAATTCATGTGCTAAGGTTCGGGCTAATGCTAACATATCAGATTTCAATCTAATAGATTTCGCATCATCAACATAAGCAAAATAATCTATATAACCCCCTTTACCCAAATATTTTTCATTAGCTCTTGTGTTTGCATTTCCTCCTATGTCTGTTCCCTTCTTATTAAATGCAATATAACAATATTCTTTAGGAATGTCTTCATCTGAAACAGGATATAGAATATCATCTGCTATTTCTAACAATATCACATTAAAGCAATACTTTGTTTTATTTGCCTCATCTACAGACCATTCAAACATTTTCTTTTTAAATATATGTCCTTCTGGTAGTGTTGCGGAGTTTGGCAGGTATTCAGAGGTTGTCTTCTCGTAAATAATAGAATTGCTATCTAAATTTAGTGTCAAATTGCAGGAATTAGGCATTCCATTTAATAACATCTGGACTAAACAGCTTAATGAACTGAGTATATTACTAAAATCCTGTTTAGGTTCTGGATATTTATTCTTTGCATAAGCTGTAACTTGAATAAAGTAATAAGTCCATTTTTCCTTTGTAGCTGGTTCTGAATTAGGTACATCTATTTCTGTTTCTATTTTATATAAAACCTCGTAGCAGGCTTTTTTCTCTCCTGCTATTATTTGGTAAGGCATAGTATCTTCCCCCTCACTCCCCCTCCCACTCGCCGCTCCCCCACCATTCCAAAATGGTGTAACCTCCTGTGTCTCACTATGTCTGCGGTGCAGCATAGAAATCCCTGCAAGTTTGCTATCTTCTACAGCTTGCGTTCCCGAATGTGGCGTGCGAAAA
>JAYUZN010000733.1:0-1738 GCA_043751755.1 Bacteroidota bacterium
TATGACCACTCGAAGGGCTGCGAAACTAAACTCATTTGAGTCAGCAACCCTTCGAGTGGGTGCTAACCCCTCGAAGTGGTTGCCTACCTAAATAGTTACCAAAATACAACAATCTGAATCTGCGAAATCTGCTATCATCTGCGGAAATCTGCGCGAAATTACTGCCAAAAATTCCATTCAAGCAAAAAAAATGCTACTTAGCCCGAAATTTATGTTTACCAATCCGATAAATCCGTATATTTAGCGACTTTTTACGTAACTATCTATCTATTACCGTTTTGTATAAAAACTAACTACACGCTTTTCATTCTATTTTATGTTCAAAAATATACTTCTCATAACCAGCCTGTTCTTCACTGTTTGGCACTTGTCTGCCCAAACCTACAACATGACAAATAGCACAGTCAGCACTTGTAGCGGCACTTTTTATGACAATGGCGGACTTGGAAATTACACAAATAGTGTCAATCTCACCATGACTTTTTGCAATTCTACGCCGGGACAACCCATATATATTAGTTTTAGTTCTTTTGCCTTAGAAAATTTCTTTGATTATCTCAATATTTATAACGGACCCAATACAGGTTCGCCCAGTTTGGGGAGCTTTACAGGCACTAACAGCCCTGGCATTGTAGTAGGCAGTTCGGGCTGCATAACCCTCAATTTTGTTACAGACGGAAGTGTTACCTACGCAGGTTGGGTGGCTACGATTAGCTGCACTCCGCCGCCACCGCCGCCTTGTATTACGACAATTCCCCTTTGTGGGCAAACAAGTACGCTTTTTACGGGCAGTCAGGTAAGTGTAGGCTCATTCGGCTGTTTGGGCGCAATTTACAATCCTACCTATTATACGATACAACCTACTACGGTGGGCAACCTTACGATTACGATTTCTTCGGGCTGTGATGTGGATTTTGCTTTGTGGGGACCCTTTTCGAGTATTCCTTGCAATATGCCTACTTCTGCTACGATTGATTGTAGTTTTTCTGCCGCTGCCACAGAATTTGCAGACATTGCAAGCACCGTTCCAGGGCAGTATTATTTGCTCTTAGTCAGCAATTTTTGCAATGTCAATACCAATGTGAATCTGAATCCTACAGGCTCGGCGGCGGCGGGGCTTATGTGCGGCTGTGGGCTTTCGGCAACTGCCGCATTAACGGCTCCGATTGCTTGCAATGGCGGTACGACTTCTATCAATGTAACGGGAAATGGCGCGCCAAGTTACAACTATGCCATCAGCCCCGCAGCAGGAATTGCGCTTACGGGAAGCACGTTTAGCAATGTCCCTGCCGGAAATTATACAATTACGGTTACAAATGCCACGAATCTCACGTGCAGTACAACTGTGGCTATCAATGTGCCTCAACCTGCCCCTTTGACGGCTACTGCAACAGGAACGGCGGTTTTGTGTAATGGCGGAACTTCCAATATTACGGTCAATCCGAGTGGAGGCACGCCTGGCTATCAATATAGTTTGAATGGCGGGGCTTATCAATCTTTGAATACCTTTAATGTTCTTGCGGGAACTTATACGATTACCGTAAAAGATGCGAATAACTGCACGACGACTGTAAGTGTTACGACTTCGCAACCTGCAAACTCTGTCGGGATAAATGCGGCGGCTTCTGCTATTTTGTGCAATGGCGGTACAAGTACGATTATTCTTACAGGAAATGGGGGTACACCCAATTATCAATACAGCATAAATGGGGGGGCTTTGCAAGTAAGCAATGCTTTT